>DATCKV010000225.1:0-15207 GCA_036564285.1 Limnochordales bacterium | reverse complement strand
CGGGAGAACGAGGGCGACCTGGTGGCGGCCGCCGAGAAGGTGACGCCGGAGATCATCAACTTCATGACCCGCCACGGGCGCGGCATCGTCTGCGTGCCCCTGACGGGCGAGCGCCTGGACCAGCTCCAGCTTCCCCTGATGCCGGGCGCCTCGGAGCAGAGCATGCGCACGGCCTTCACCGTCTCCGTGGACGTAGTGGGCGTGCGCACGGGCACCGCGGCCCACGAACGGGCAGCCACGGCCCGGGCTCTAGCGGATCCCACCCGGACGGCCCAGGACTTCATCCGGCCCGGCCACATCTTCCCGCTGCGCGCCAAGCCGGGCGGGGTGCTGCAGCGGCCCGGACACACCGAGGCGGCCGTGGATCTGGCCCGCCTGGCAGGGCTCTATCCGGCCGGCGTCATCTGCGAGATCATGAACGAAGACGGCACCATGGCCCGCCTGCCCCAGCTGCAGGCCTTCGCCCGGCGCCACGGGCTCAAGATCGTCACCATCGCCGACCTGATCCGCTACCGGCTGCGCCACGAGAAGCTGGTACGCCGGGTGGCCGAGGCCCGACTGCCGACCCGGTACGGCTTCTTCCGGGTCATCGGGTACGAGAGCCTGGTGGACGGCAGCGGCCACCTGGCCCTGGTGAAGGGAGAGGTGGCGGGCCAGGAGGGCGTGCTGACCCGGGTGCATTCCGAGTGCCTGACGGGCGACGTGCTGGGGTCGCTGCGGTGCGACTGCGGCGAGCAGCTGGCCTCGGCCCTGCAGGCCATCGACCGGGAGGGCCGGGGGGTGCTGGTCTATCTCCGCCAGGAGGGGCGGGGCATCGGGCTGCTCAACAAGCTGATGGCCTACCAGCTGCAGGACGGCGGCAAGGACACGGTGGAGGCCAACCTGGCGCTGGGCTTCCCGCCCGACATGCGGGAGTTCGGCACCAGCGCCCAGATCCTGGCAGACCTGGGTGTGAGCAGCGTCCGGCTCATGACCAACAATCCCAAGAAGCTGGCGGACCTGGAGAGCTACGGCATCCGGGTGGCGGAGCGGGTGCCCCTGATCGTGGCCCCGCACCCCGAGAACGTGCGCTACCTCTGGACCAAGCAGCAGAAGCTCGGCCATCTGCTGGAGCTGCGCCCCGAGGACCTGGTGCGGGCCGCCGACGGGCAGACGGACGGCCGCGACGGCCTGCTGCAGGGGCGGGCCGCGGCCCGGGAGCGCAGCGGTCGGGCTTGAGGAAGGAGAAGACGGGCATGGCGACGCTGCAGGGCCACCTGGACGCATCGGGCCTTCGCTTCGGCCTGGTGGTGTCCCGGTTCAACGACTTCATCACCAGCCGGCTCCTGGCCGGCGCGCTGGACGCGCTGGTGCGCCACGGTGCCGCCGAGGAGGCCATCGACGTGGTCTGGGTGCCGGGATCTCTGGAGCTGGCCCCGACGGCCCGGCGCCTGGTGATGACGGGCCGCTACGACGCCGTGGTCTGCCTGGGGGCCGTCATCCGGGGGGCCACGCCCCACTTCGAGTACGTCTCGAGCCAGACGGCCCGCTCCATCGCCGGCCTGGCCATGGAGAGCCCGGTGCCGGTCATCTTCGGCGTGCTGACGGCCGACACCCTGGAGCAGGCCGTGGAGCGCGCCGGCACCAAGATGGGCAATCGGGGAGCGGAGGCGGCCGTGGCCGCCATCGAGATGGCCAACCTCTACCGGCTCCTGCCGGCGCCCGCCGGCGAGAGGGCCTCCGCCAGCGCGGGGTCGGCCTCCAGGCTCTCGAAGGAGTAGTAGACCACGCCGGCCGCGCCGGCCTCGATGGCGGCGCGGCTCTGGGCCAGCAGCTGCTCCGGCCGGTTCTGCAGCAGGTAGGTGCCGATTCCGGCGTAGACGGGGGTGCCGTAGGCCAGGCCGACCGCCCGCCGCACCCACTCCCGGAGCACCGTCTCCGAGGGGGTGTAGCTCATGAGCACCACCCCCGACAGCAGCCCCCGGGCCATCCACTCCGGCCACTCCTGCAGGAACTCCTGGTAGGCCCGGCTGGGGTCCGGCAGGACGGCCGCGGTGAGCGCCACCCGGGGCGCCTCTGCCCGCAGCGCCGCCGCGACCCGCTCCACCAGCGCGGTCACCTGCCGGGCCCGGAAGAGGTTCCAGGCCGCCCGCTCCTCAGGGGTCGCAGGAAGGCGAGGGGTGCTCCCGGCGGAAGGGACCGCGGCCAGGGGAGAAGCGCGGGGACCCTGGAGCTCCTGCAGGGTCAGGCTGCGCCAGAAGGCGGCCAGGCTCTGGGGGTGGTAGCCGGCGCCCGCCCACGGGTAGCGGACGTAGTCCAGGTGGATGCCGTCCAGGTCGTAGCGGCGCACCAGCTCCTGGACCGTCTCCACCACCGTCTGGCGCACGCCCTCGAGCCCCGGGTCCACGAACAGGGCGTTGACGTACGGCGACTCGTCCACCCGGTACTCCCACAAGGACCGGCCGCCCTGATCCACCGTCACCCAGTCAGGGTGGCGCGCCAGGGGATGGTCCGGGCTGCTGGGGCGCCTGCCTGCCTCGCCCCAGGTGTAGACGTTGATCCAGGCATGCACTGCCAGGGGCGGGTCCCGCCGGGCCTCTCGGATCACCGCGGCCAGCGGGTCGAAGCCCGGGGCGGTCCCCGGGGTCGCCCCGGCTTCCCCCTGGGGAGCCCCGGGCGGCTTTGCCATGGGCCAGATGCTGGAGCGGTAAGCAGCCTCGCCCCGGGCCAGCACCTGCACGAAGAGGGCGTTGGCCCCGATGCGGCGGGCCATGGCCACCGCCGCCTGCACCCCTTCGGGCGTCAGCAGGGTGCGCTCCTGCACCCACAGCCCCACCAGGGCGCCCGGCCGGATGGCCGCGACCGCCGCGCCGGCCGAGGGGCTGGACGGCGGGGCCGAGGGGCGGGCCTGCAGGAAGGCGGAGACCGCCGACGCGAGGAAGGCCGCCCCCAGCACCCACCAGGCGGGGCGGCCCCCCGAGGTGCCGCGCCGGCGCTCGCCCGCTGCTGCTCGCTGCATCGCCCTGCTACACTACGACCGGTCCGGCCGGCGCTCCTGTCGGGCGCGCCGCCGCAGGCGGGCGACGCCCTTCGGCAGGCCCCATCACGAGAAGCGCAGGAACATGCGGGCCGCCCGCTCCAGGGCCTGCTCCCGCTCGGGGCTCTCCTTGGCCATGCACTCCCGGAAGTGGTCGCTCATGAGCGCCATGGCCACCTTCGACAGGGCCGCTCGCATGGCGGCCAGCTGCAGGATGATCTCCTCGCAGTCGCGGTGGCTCTCCAGCATGCGCTGCACGCCCCGGGCCTGGCCTTCGATGCGCTTCATGCGGTTGACGAGCTCTTCCAGACGGCGGTCGTCCTTGGTCACGGCCACGGCCTCGACGCCTCCCCGGGCCGGGAGCCCCTGCGCCCCCCGTCAGTGCTGCTCCGGCTGCAGCTGCCCGACGGCGGCCAGGACCTCCTGGAGGAAGGCCGCCTCGGGGACGGCCCCCTCGATCTCGCCGGTCTCGTTGATGATGGTCTTGGGTACCCCGTAGACCCCGTAGCGGTTGGCCAGCTCCGGAAATTCGGTGGCCTCGATCATGTCCGCGACGATCCGGGGGTTTTCCATGGCGAACTGGTGCGCCAGCCGCACCGCTCGGGGGCAGTAGGGGCACGTGGGCGTCACGAAGACCTTGAGGTGCACCGGCACGTCGATGGCCTGCACCCGCTCCCGCACCTCGGGCGACAGCCGGGTGCGGCCGTTGCCGGTGTCCACCACGTCCTCCACCAGGGTGCCGAACTCGTAGCCGGCCGGGATGCCGAAGAAGCGCACGTTGCGCCGCACCCCGCCGGCGTCCATCACCAGCACCGCCGGCACCATGTCGATGCCGTACTCCCGCAGGACGTCGGGATGCAGCTTGCGGTCGTAGACCTGCACCTCCACCTTGTCGGTGGTGGAGGCCATCTCCTGCACCAGCTGCACCGTCTCCTGGCAGTACGCGCAGGGGCGCTCCCCCGGCACCACCAGGCGGGAGGGGCTCTCGGTGAAGACCGCCAGCTTCACCCGGCCCTCCATCTTCTCGAAGACCGACTGGAGATAGCGGCGATCCCGCTCCCCGATGAGCGCGGCCATGCTCGTACCCTCCATACCCGGCACAGGCTCTCGTCGCCGGCGGCTGCCTCGGCGGGGCGTCCGATTACCCCGTATGGTATGCCGCCACGCCGATGGATACCACGCCCGCCACGGAGCCGTCAAGCCCCTACCCGGTACGCCGCAGGGTCACGGTGGCCAGGCAGGCGATGGCCCGCCCCCGCCCCACCTCGCCGATGCCCTCGGCCCGCTTGCCCTTGATGGAGACGGGCAGCGCCGGCTGCCCCAGGGCCTCCCGCACGGCGGACACCATGGCCTCACGCCAGGGGGCCACCTGGGGCGCCTCGGCGATGACCACCGCGTCGATGAAGGCGATCTCGAAGCCCCGGGCCCGCACCCGCGCCGCGGCCTCCCGCAGCAGGCCGCGGCTGTCGGCCCCCCGCAGCTCGGGTGCGGTGTCGGGGAAGAGGGTGCCGATGTCGCCCAGCTCGGCCGCGCCCAGCAGGGCGTCGATGATGGCGTGCAGCAGGGCGTCGCCGTCGGAGTGCCCGGCAAGCCCCATCTCGAAGGGGATGACCACCCCGCCCAGCCGCAGGCTCCGCCCGGGCACCAGGGGATGGATGTCGAAGCCCCACCCCACCCGGACGTCGCCGGGGGGCCCGACCTCAGCTGCCATTGCGCGGCAGGGGCCCGCCCCTGCCCTCCTGGCGGCACGCCATGAGGGCCTCGGCCACCACCAGGTCCTCCGGCTCCGTCACCTTGATGTTGGAGGGGTGCCCCAGCACCACCCGCACCGGCTCGCCCAGCGCCTCCACCAGGGTGCAGTCGTCGTGCCCCTCCAGGTCGCGCCGGGCGGCGTGCTCGTGCGCCTCCAGCAGCAGCCGGAAGCGGAAGGCCTGGGGGGTCTGGATGAGCCAGAGGCGGCTGCGATCCGGCGTCAGGCTCACCAGCCCGTCGGCGCCGATGACCTTCACCGTCTCCCGCATCGGCACCCCCAGCGTGGCCGCTCCCGAGCGCTGGGCCTCGTCCAGCACCTTGAGCACCAGCTGCTCCGTCACCAGGGGCCGCACGCCGTCGTGGACGATGACGTAGTCCCAGTCGCCGCCCTCGTCCCGCAGGCCCCACAGGCCTCGCAGAACCGAGTCCTGCCGCCGGCGCCCTCCTGCCACCACCCGACGCACCTTGCGCAGCTCGAACCGCTCCACCACCTCGCGCCGGGCGTAGGCCACGTCCGCCTCCGGCACCACCAGCACCACGGCGTCGACGGCGTCGCAGCGCTCGAAGACCCCCAGCGCGTGGGCCACCACGGGCTTCCCGCACAGCGGCAGGAACTGCTTGGCCACCGGGGCGCCGATGAGCCCCGCCAGGGGGGAGTGCTCCCACCGCTCGGCCATGCGCCGGCCCTGGCCGGCGGCCACCACCACCGCGCCCGTCATCATGGGCGCATCACGGGTGAGCAGCCCGCCCGTCGTGCTTGGGACGGGCGAAGATGAGGCGGCCGGCCGCCGTCTGCAGCACGCTGGTCACCGTCACGTCCACCGTCTCGCCGATGTACCGCCGCCCGCCGTCCACCACGATCATGGTGCCGTCGTCCAGGTACCCCACACCCTGCCCCTGCTCCTTGCCGTCGCGGATCAGCTGGACCGTCATCTCCTCGCCGGGGAGCACCACGGGCTTGAGGGCGTTGGCCAGCTCGTTGACGTTGAGGACTCCGACGCCGTGAAGGGAGGCCACCTTGTTGAGGTTGAAGTCGCTGGTGACCACCCGGGCCCCCATCTGCTGGGCCAGCTTCACCAGGCGCAGATCGACGTCGCCCCGCCCGTCGGCCTCCACGATCTCCAGCCGCACCCCCGGCTCCTTCTGCAGCCGCTGGAGGATGTCGAGGCCGCGCCGGCCCCGGTTGCGCCGCAGGGGATCCGAGGAGTCCGCGATGCGCTGCAGCTCCTCGATGACGAAGCTCGGCACCACCAGGGTGCCCTCCAGGAAGCCGGTGCGGCACACGTCGGCGATGCGCCCGTCGATGATGGCGCTGGTGTCCAGGAGCGCGGGCCGGCCGGCAGGCTGAGCGCCGCCGCGGTCCTCACCCGCCGCCTCGGACGGCTGGGCGCCCTCTCCGGAGCGGCGCAGCCGCCCCAGCAGGTGGCTCAGCTCGTCTCGCTTGCGGACGCCGACCACGACGCCCACGTACGCCGCCGCCACCGTCACCAGCAGCGGGATGAGGTCGCCCATCACCGGCAGGTCCCGGGGGATGGGCAGAGTCACCAGGAACGCGATGAGCAGGGCCGTCACCATGCCGACGGCCCCCCAGACCAGGTCGCCGGCCGGCATCCGGTGCAGCCGCCCCGTCATCGCCACCAGCACGGCCTCCGCCCCGCGGGCCAGGCCGGCGCAGACCAGCGCGCCCGCGAGCGCCAGCCCCAGGGGGAGCACCAGACGCTGCGCCAGCGTGCCCGGAGCCAGGCCCGGTACCAGCACGATCGCCGCCAGCAGCCCGCCCAGGCGGTAACCCGCCACCCCGCCCACGACCGCGAAGAGCCATCTCAGCACGGCCGAGAGCATGCCGTGCCGTCACCCCCGTGCACGCCCCGCCCGGACGCCTCGAAAGGCCCGTCAGCCCAGAATCTCGTCGATCCGGCGCTCCACCTCGTCGGCCGGAAGACCCTGCGCCAGCACCAGCTCGGAGATGAGGATCTGGCGGGCGCTCTCCAGCATCCGCCGCTCGCCCGTGGAGAGGCCCTTCTCCTTGTCGCGGATGGAGAGGTTGCGCACCACCTCCGCGACCTCGAAGATGTCCCCGCTCTTGATCTTCTCCAGGTTGGCCCGGTAGCGGCGGTTCCAGTTCTGGGACATCTTGGTCTTCTCGCCCTGCAGCACCTCGAAGACCCGGTTGACCTCCTCGGGGCTGATGACCTCCCGCAGGCCCACCTCTTCGACGCTGCGCAGGGGGATCATGACCTGCATGTCGCCCATGGGCAGCTTCATGATGTAGTACTGCTGGCGCTGGCCGAGCACCTCGCGCTCCTCGATGGCCTCGATGATGCCGGCGCCGTGCATGGGATAGACGACCTTGTCACCGACCTTGAACTGCACCAACGAGCACCCTTACCTCCCGTTCCTCACGGAGGCCGCACCGCTGCCATCGTAGCAGCCAGGCGGTCATGCTGTCAAACTAAACGATATGCGAGGTTCTGACCCGCCACCACTTGAGATTAGACGCGGCTCTCTCTTTCTCCGTCCTTCTGGCTCCGTCTTGCTCTGCCTCGCGTCGAGGCGAGCCGGCTCGGGCCCGGCCCTTCGGGGCCTAGAGGTGGCGGTCCAGCAGCACCTGCTCCCGCAGGCGGTGCAGCCCCTCCTTGATGGCCTTGGCCCTCACCTCGCCGATCCCCTCCACGTCATCCAGCTGGTCGATGGAGGCCGACAGGATGTTGGGCAGCCGCTGAAACTTCTTCACAAGGTTTTCGATGACGGGCATGGGAAGGCGGGGGATCTTGTGGAGGATGCGGTAGCCCCGCGGGACCACGGCCATGTCCAGGCTCGCCGCCTGGCCATGACCCATGGCCTTCAGGATGAGGCTGACGTCGGGGATCTCGTCCTGCACCGAGCGGCGGCACAGCTCCGCCCAGGTGTCGTCGGGATGCCGGCCGTCCTGCGCCACCCAGTAGTCGCGGAAGACCAGCAGGCCCTCGTGTTCGATTTCGCTCAGCAGCTCCTCCAGCTGCATCTCCACCAGGCGGCCCTCGGTGCCCAGCTCCACCACGTAGCGCCGGATCTCGGCGGCGATGCGCTCCACCATCTGGGCCCGCTGGAGGACCGTGGCCACGTCCAGCAGGGTGGTCAGATCCTCGAACTCCAGCGCCGACAGGTTGACCAGGGACTGCTCCAGCACCGCTCGATACCGCTCGAGGGTCGAGAGGGCTTGATTGGCCTTGGAGAGGATGACGTTGAGATCCCTCAGGACGTACTTGATGTCGCCCTTGTACAGGGTTACCATGTTGCGGCGCTGCGAGATGGAGATGACCAGCTCGCCCGTCTGCTTGGCCATGCGCTCCGCGGCCCGATGGCGGGTGCCGGTCTCGAAGGTGGGGATCATGGGGTCCGGGTTCAACTGGGCATTGGCGTACAGGATCCGCTGGGCGTCGGAGCTGAGGACGATGGCACCGTCCATCTTGGCCAGCTCGTACAGGGCCGAGGGGTTGAGCTCCGTGTCGACGTGGAAGCCCCCGTCCACCAGCTCCATGACCTGCGGGGTGTTGCCGACGACGATGAGGGCCCCCGTTCGGGCCCGGAGGATGTTCTCCAGGCCCTCCCGCAGAGGCGTGCCGGGCGCCACCATGCGGAGCACCCGGGTCAGTGCGTCGTCGCGGCTGTCAGCCAACCTGGAAGATCTCACTCCACTCCCGGTGCCCCCCGGATGCCCGCGCCCGCCGCCGCACGCGGGCTCCTCGGCACCCAACCATTATAGCAGTTCGCCCGGGAGGCCTACAATGTGGTGCGATGCCCGCGGGAGGCGCCGGGCGCGGCCTTACGGGGCCCGCTCCACCACCATGGCCACGGCCTCGCCGCCGCCGATGCAGAGGGTGGCCAGCCCCCTGCGGGCGCCGCGCTGCTCCATGGCGTGCAGCAGGGTCACCAGCACCCGGGCACCGCTGGCCCCGATGGGGTGCCCCAGCGCGATGGCGCCGCCCCGCACGTTGACCCTGGCCGGATCCAGCCCCAGCTCCCGGATGGCGGCCATGGGCACCACGGCGAAGGCCTCGTTGATCTCGAAGAGATCGATGGCCTCCACCCCGAGCCCCGCCCTGCGCAGCACCTGGCGGATGGCCTCGATGGGCGCCAGGGTGAACCACTCGGGATCCGTGGCCGCCTGCGCCTGGGCCACGATCCGTGCCAGGGGCCGCAGCCCCATCCGGGCCGCCACCGGCTCCGCGGCGCAGATCACCGCGGCCGCCCCGTCGCTGATGCTGGAGGCGTTGCCGGCCGTCACGGTGCCGCCCGGCTTGAAGGCGGGCTTCAACTGCCGGAACCGGCTCTCCACCAGGCGGCCCGGCTCCTCGTCGTCGCGCACCTCCACGCTGTGGCCGCCGCGGTCCGGCACCAGCACCGGCACGATCTCTCGGGCGAAGTGGCCGGCCTCGGCGGCGGCCTGCGCCCGCCGGTAGCTCTCCAGGGCGTAGTCGTCCTGCTCCTCCCGGGAGAAGCCCCGCCGCTCCGCCAGCAGCTCCGCGCAGCTGCCCATGTGGCAGTCGTTGTACGCGTCCCACAGCCCGTCGTGGATCAGGGTGTCGACCAGGCGCCCGTGGCCCATGCGAAGCCCCGCCCGGGCCCCCTGCACCACGTAGGGGGCGTTGGACATGCTCTCCATGCCCCCGGCCACCACCACGTCGGCGTCGCCGCAGGCGATGGCTTGGGCGGCCAGCATCACCGCCTTCAGGCCCGAGCCACACATCTTGTTGACGGTGAGGCACGGCACCCGCCTGGGAAGGCCAGCCGCCAGGGCCGCCTGGCGCGCGGGCGCCTGCCCCAGCCCCGCGCTCAGGACGTTTCCCATGATGACCTCGTCCACGTCCTGCGGGCTGACCCCGGCTCGCTCCAGGGCCCCGCGGATGGCCGCGGCCCCCAGCTGCGGCGCTGAAAGCGGGCTCAAAACGCCCATGAAGGCACCGATGGGGGTCCGGGCCGCCCCCACGATGACGACCTCTCGCATGCGCCGCCCCCCTCGCCGCCCCGGCCGCCGGCCCTCTCAGCGCCGGACGCCGTGGTACAGCCCCATGCGCTCCCGGACCTCCCGGAGCACCTCCCGGGCGACCCGCCGGGCCCGCTCCGCTCCCGCCGCCGCCAGCTCCACCGCCGTCTCCGGCCGCTCGGCCAGCTGGAAGTAGCGCTCCTGGATGGGCTGGACCACCCGGATGAGGGCCTCGGCCAGGGTCTCCTTCAGCTCGACGTAGCGCAGGGTGCCCTGCCGATACTCCTCCAGCAGGCGGCGGTGCACGTCGGCGGGGGCCGACAGCTCCAGCAGGGTGAAGAGGTTGCGCACCCCGGGGCTCATCTCCTCGCCCCGGGGGCCCACGTCCGTGACGGCCCGGCGCACCTTCTCCCGGATCACCTCGGGCGGATCCAGCAGGGAGATGGCGCCGTCGGGCTCGCTCTTGGACATCTTGCGGGTGGGATCGTCCAGGGCCATGATGCGGGCTCCCGGCGTCAGCAGGGCCTCGGGCTCCGGGAACGTCTCGCCGAAGAGCTGGTTGAACTTGCGGGCCAGGTCCCGGGTCAGCTCCAGGTGCTGCAGCTGGTCCTCGCCCACCGGCACCAGGTCGGCCTTGTAGAGGAGGATGTCAGCCGCCATCAGCACCGGGTAGTTGAGCAGCCCGGCCAGCACCGATCCCCGCTGCTTGCGGCCCTTCTCCTTGAACTGGGTCATGCGCTCCAGCTGCCCCAGGGGCGTGATGCAGTTGAGCAGCCAGGCCAGCTCCGTGTGCTCCGGCACGTCGCTCTGCACGAAGAGCACGGACCGCTCCGGGTCGAGCCCGGCGGCCACGTTGAGCAGAAGGGCCTGCCTCACCCGCTCCGGCATCTCCCGGGGCTCGTACGGCACGGTGATGGCGTGGTAGTCGACGATGCAGAAGTAGCACGGGTAGCGGGACTGCAGCTCCACCCAGTTGCGGATGGCGCCGAAGAGGTTGCCGACGTGGATGACGCCGCTGGGCTGGATGCCCGAGAAGACCACGTGCTCCGCCATGGGGCCGAGCTGCACCCCCAGCAGGCCGCCGGGCGGCGCCCGGCGGACGGATCTTGCGCCCATTATACCATCGCGGGCTTCCAGGGGCCCCGGCCGCCGTGGTTTAATAGGCGGCGGGCGAAGTGGAGACGAGCACGGCAGATTGGCGGCGCAACGTCTACGTGGTCGCCGTCGGCGTCTTCATCGCGTCGATGGGCTTCTCCATCGTCGCGCCCTTCCTGCCGGCCCTGGTGGAGGCGGTGGGCGTCACCTCCCGCACCGCCTTCTGGTCGGGCCTGGTGCTGGCCGTCAACTTCGTCACCTCCAGCCTGATGGCCCCGGTCTGGGGCTCCGTGGCCGACCAGGTGGGCAAGCGCCCCATGATGGTGCGGGCGGGGCTGGGCATCTCCCTCACCTACCTCTTCATGGCCCGGGCCCGCTCGGTCTGGGAGCTGCTCCTGTGGCGAGCCGTCAACGGCCTCATCTCGGGCTACATCCCCGCGGCCAACGTGCTGGTGGCCACCAACACGCCCGACGCCTTCCTGGGCCGCGCCCTGGGGCTGGTGCAGGCCGCGTCGGCGGCAGGCGCCATCAGCGGGCCCCTGGTGGGAGGCATCGCGGCCCAGCTGGTGGGGCCCCGGGGCGCCATGCTGGTGGCTGCGGCCCTGCTGGCCTTCGCGGGCATCCTGCCGGTGGCGGCGGGGGTGCGGGAGCGGGTGGAGCGCCGCGGACCCGTGGCCTGGAAGCAGGTGGCAAGGCGGGTGGCCCTGGACGTCCGGGAGGCCCTTGCCGACCGGGCCGTCTCGGCGCTCTTCGCGCTGCAGTTCCTCTTCAGCATGGCCCAGGTGATGACCCAGCCTACCCTGCCCCTCTACGTGGCCACCCTGGTCACCCGGGACGTGGCGCTGGTGACGGGGCTCGTCTACTCCGCGGCCGGGATCGCCACGGCGGTGGGCGCACCGGCCGCCTCCCGCTGGGGCGACCGAGACCCGATGGCCCTGCTGCGGGCGGGCATCGTGGCCTCCAGCGTCATGCACGCCGCCCAGGGCCTGGTACGCCACCCCCTCTTCCTGGCCGCGGCCCGGCTGGCCTTCGGCTTCTGTGCCAGCGCGGTGACGGTGGCTTCGGGGGTGCTGCTGGCCCGCCGCACGCCGGCCGAGCACCGGGGGCGGGCCTTCGGGGTGCTGCAGTCCGTCAACGGGGCCGGCTCCGTGGCCGGCCCCCTGATGGGGGGCGCGCTGGCCGAGGCGGCGGGCCTCACGGCGCCCTTCTGGGCCGGAGCCGCGCTCATCGCCGCCGCCTACTGGGCGGTGCCCCGGGCGGAGGCGCCGGCCTCGGGCGCGGCGGCCGCGATGACGCCGGCCACCTCGTCGGCGGCTCGCCGAAGCAGCGACGCCGAGCGCCTCAGCGCCTCCAGCTCGTCGGGGGCCAGGGGCAGCTCCACCATGCGCTCCACGCCGGAGCGGCCCACCACGCAGGGCATGCCCAGGTAGATGTCCCGGATGCCCTGCCAGTCCTGCACGTAGGTGGAGACGGTGAGCACCGATCGCTGGTCCTGCAGGATGCTCTCCACCAGGCGGGTCACCGCCAGCGCGACGGCGTAGTAGGTGGCGCCCTTGCGGCGGATGATCTCGTAGGCCGCGCCCCGCACCTCCTCGAAGATGCGCTCCAGCGCCCCCTCCCGCACGTCGCGCTGCCAGGTGGGCAGCAGTTCCGACAGGCGCACGCCGGCGATGTGGGCCAGGCTCCACGCCACCAGCTCCGAGTCGCCGTGCTCGCCCAGCACGTAGGCGTGCACGCTGCGCGGGTCCACCCCGAAGTGCTGGCCCAACAGGTAGCGCAGCCGGGCCGTGTCCAGCAGGGTGCCCGAGCCGATGACCCGGGAGGCTGGAAGCCCCGAGCACCGGTAGGCGACGTAGCTCAGGACGTCGACGGGGTTGGTCACCACCAGCAGGATGCAGCCGGGCGCGTGGCGCACGACCCGGCTCGCCACGTCGGCCATGATGCCCGCGTTGCGCTGGAGCAGCTCCAGCCGGGTCTCCCCGGGCTTCTGCGCCACCCCGGCGGCCACGATGACCAGGTCGGCCCCCTCCAGGTCGGCGTAGTCCCCCGCCCGAATCGCCAGGGGCGCCGCCAGTGGGATGCCGTGGTTGAGGTCCATCGCGTCGCCCTCGGCCTTGGCCCGGTTGATGTCCACCAGGACGATCTCGCAGTGCACCCCCCGCACCAGGAGGGTGTAGGCGACGGTGGACCCCACCAGACCGCTGCCGACGATGCCCACCTTGGGTGCCCTGGGACCTGTCGCCACGCCCTGCGCCTCCTTCCGCCCGGCGGCCCGGGCTCACAGGCGGGTCGGGCGGCCGCTGGCCCCGGCCGCCCGACCCGCCTCTCCCTCAAGTCTTCCCCCGGGCGCCCCCACCGGCATCACCGGTGCGCCCGCGCCATCTCCTCCTTCTTGCTGAAGGTGATGGTGCCGTCGACGGCGTCCACCACCACGGTGTCGCCCTCCTGGAACCGCCCCTTCAGCATCTCGTCGGAGAGAGGATTCTCCACCAGGCGCTGGATGGCCCGGCGCAGCGGGCGGGCGCCGAAGTCGGGGTCGAAGCCCTCGTCCGCCAGCACCTCCTTGGCGGCATCGGTGAACTCCACCTTGATGCCCCGCTCCTCCAGCTCCTTGGCCACCCGCTTCAGCAGGATGTCGATGATCTGGCGGATGTGCTCCTTGGTCAGCGCGTGGAAGACGATGACCTCGTCGATGCGGTTGAGGAACTCCGGCCGGAACGTGCGCCGCAGCTCGTCCAGCACCTTCTTCTTCATGGTCTCGTAGGCGTCCCGCTCGTCCTGGGTGGCGCGGAAGCCCAGGCGCGCCTGGCGGTGGATCTCCTGGGCGCCCACGTTGGAGGTCATGATGACCACCGTGTTGCGGAAGTCCACGGTGCGGCCCTTGGCGTCGGTCAGCCGCCCGTCCTCCAGCACCTGCAGCAGCACGTTGAAGACCTCGGGGTGGGCCTTCTCGATCTCGTCCAGCAGGATGACGGAGTAGGGCCGGCGCCGCACCCGCTCCGTCAGCTGCCCGCCCTCCTCGTAGCCCACGTAGCCGGGCGGCGCCCCCACCAGGCGCGAGACGGTGTGGCGCTCCATGTACTCCGACATGTCGATGCGGATCATGGCGTCTTCGTCGCCGAACAGGGCCTCGGCCAGGGCCTTGGCCAGCTCCGTCTTGCCCACGCCCGTGGGCCCCAGGAAGATGAAGGAGCCGATGGGACGGCGCGGGTCCTTGAGCCCGGCCCGGGCCCGCCGGATGGCACGGGCCACCGCGTCGATGGCCTCGTCCTGGCCCACCACCCGGGCGTGGAGGATCTCCTCCAGGTGGAGCAGCCGCTCCGTCTCCTCCTGCTGCAGCTTGGAGACGGGGATGCCGGTCCAGGCCGAGACCACCTGCGCGATGTCCTCGGCGGTGACGACCCCCTCGGTGCGGCTGCGGGAGTTCTTCCACTCCTGGCGCTTGCGCTCCAGCTCCTCCCGCATCTGCTGCTCCTTGTCGCGCAGGGCCGCCGCCTTCTCGAACTCTTCGTTCTTGATGGCGGCCTCCTTCTCCGTCTGGATCTCCTGGATAGCCTCCTCCAGCTGCTTCAGCTCAGGCGGCGCGATGAGAGCCTGCAGGCGCACCCGGGAGCCCGCCTCGTCGATGAGGTCGATGGCCTTGTCCGGCAGGAACCGGTCGGTGACGTACCGATCCGACAGCCGGGCCGCGGCCACCAGAGCCTCGTCGGTGATCTTGACCCGGTGGTGTGCCTCGTAGCGGTCCCGCAGGCCCTGCAGGATGGCGATGGTCTCCTCCACGGTGGGCTCGTCGACCATGATGGGCTGGAAGCGCCGCTCCAGGGCCGCGTCCTTCTCGATGTGCTTGCGGTACTCGTCGATGGTGGTGGCCCCGATGCACTGCAGCTCGCCCCGGGCCAGGGCGGGCTTGAGGATGTTGGAGGCGTCGATGGCCCCCTCGGCGGCGCCGGCGCCCACGATGGTGTGCATCTCGTCGATGAAGAGGATGATGTCGCCCGAGTTGCGGATCTCGTCCATCACCTTCTTGAGGCGCTCCTCGAACTCGCCGCGAAACTTGGAGCCCGCCACCACCGCCGCCAGGTCCAGCGTCACGACCCGCTTGTTGAGCAACGTCTCGGGCACGTCGCCGGCCACGATCTTCTGCGCGAGACCCTCCGCGATGGCCGTCTTGCCCACGCCGGGCTCGCCGATGAGCACGGGGTTGTTCTTGGTGCGCCGGGACAGCACCTGGATAACCCGCTGGATCTCCTGCTCCCGGCCGATGACGGGATCCAGCTTGCCCTCCCTGGCCAGTTCCGTGAGATCCCGCCCGTACTGATCCAGGGTGGGTGTCTTGCGGCCCCGGGTGGCCTTGGCCTGCGGGGGCGGCGAGCCGCCC
>DATCKV010000224.1:0-7252 GCA_036564285.1 Limnochordales bacterium | reverse complement strand
TGCAGCGTGCACGGCAGCACCACCCGCCGGGGCCCTTCGTCTCGCGCCTGGCCGGCGGGCGGCGGCTGCAGCTGCTCCAGGAGCAGGGCCACCGCCGCCTGGCCCAGGCCCCGGATGGGCTGGGCCACCGTCGCCAGGGGCGGATCCACCAGCCTGGCCAGGCTGGTGCCGTCGAACCCCACCACGGAGACGTCGTCAGGCACCCGCAGGCCTTCGGCCCGCAGCGCGGCCATGGCGCCCGCGGCCATCAGGTCGTTGCAGGCGAAGAGCGCCGTCAGGCGCACCCGGCCCCACCGCCGGCGCTCGGCTTCCAGGAGCCGGCGGGCGGCGCGCTCGGCGCCCGCCGCGGTGAAGTCGGCCTCGACGACCCGATGGGCGGGCACCCCCAGGCCCGCCTCCCGCATGGCGGAGGCGAAGCCGTCCAGCCGCTGCCGGGCCGCCGTCAGGTGGGCAGGGCCCGCGATGCAGGCGATGTGCCGATGGCCCAGCGCTACCAGGTGCCGCACCGCCAGCATGGCACCGCCCACGTTGTCGCCGTCTACCGACGGCAGCCCGGGACGGTCGGGAGCCCCCAGCACCACCGCGGGCAGGCCTTCCTCTGCCAGCAGGGTCAGCCTGGGGTCGCCGACCCTGGGCTCCGTCACGAGCACGGCATCCACCATGCGGCCCCTGACCAGCTCCCGCAGGCTGCCGACGGCCGCGCCCCGGCCCCCCTCCGTCAGGGTCAGCACCAGGTCGCAGCCTGCCGCCATGAGCCCGTCGCCCACGGCGCCCAGGAACTCCAGGAAGAAGGGGTCTGAGAAGCTCCTGGGCGGCGAGGGGGCGGCCACGGCCACCATCCCCGTGCGGCCCCGCGCCAGGGCCCGGGCCACCCGGTGGGGGGCATAGCCCAGGCGCCGGGCCACCGCCTCCACCCGGCGGCGCGTCGGCGTGCTGACGCGCGGATCGCCGCCCAGCGCCCGGGAGACGGTGGACTTGGAGACCCCCGCGGCCCTCGCGACGTCCTCCATGCTGGGTCTCATCAGTGCTTCGGCCGATACAACCGGTTGTACCGCCCGCGCTTTCGACACCGCACCTGCGAATCCTGCCCGAAGGGGGTGCCGCAGGGGGGGAAGAAGGGCCGGCCCGGCGGCAGGCTTCGCGCCCCCTCGGTCGAACACCCCAGGGGCGCCGCACCGGCGCCTCCCGACCCCATTCGAGGCGAGCGAGGGTCCATGGCAGCGCCGCAACGTTCCGAGCACGCCCCTGGCCCAGGCGAGCCGCCCTATCTGGCCGCGCTGCGCCGGGCCCTGGCCCGCATGCCCCCTCCCCGGAGCACCGGGCGGCCGGACCTGCGTCCGGCGGCGGTGCTGGTACCCATCGGGGTGGGGCCGCAGGGCGAACGGCTGGTCTTCACCCGCCGCACGGAGCGGGTGGAGTACCACAAGGGCCAGATCTCCTTCCCGGGCGGCGCGGTGGACCCCGAGGATCCGGACCGGGTGGCGACGGCGCTGCGGGAGAGCCGGGAGGAGATCGGGCTGCAGCCCCAGGACGTGGAGGTGCTGGGGCTGCTGGAGGAGGTGCCGGTGACCCGCTCCGGCTTCTGCATCACGCCGGTGGTGGGCGCCTTCCGCCGCAGCCCGTACCCTTTCGTGGTCAACCCCGTGGAGGTGGCCGAGGTCCTGGAGGTGCCCCTGGCCTGGCTGCTGGAGCCCGGCCACGTCCGGGTGCGCACCCTGCAGGACCTCCTGGGCCGGCCTTACCTCGACTACGCCTTCGAGTGGCAGGGCCACCTCATCTGGGGCGCGACGGGCCGCATCCTCAAGAGCCTGCTGGACCGCATCCGGGAGGGCATGCAGCCGGGCTGATGGCTCATACCTGTGGTCCATGGGCCGTGGGAGCCGGGCTGCCGGAGCCGGTCGGTGGGCCATCGCGGGTTGGGTGGGGGCCGCTCTGGCCCTCCTGGCGGCCTGGGCCTTCGTCGCCGGGTGGGGCCTGTCCGAAGGCACCCCGCCCCAGGGGGCGCTGTCGCTCCGACGGCGCCCGCCCGCACCGCCGCCCCGGCCTCAGCCCCTGCCCCTGGAGGGGGTGGTGGTGGCCCTGGACCCCGGGCACGGGGGCGAGGACGGCGGCGTGACCCACGAGGGCGTCCGGGAGAAGGACGTCAACCTCGCGGTGGCGCTGCGCCTGCGGGACCGGCTGCAGGCCCTAGGCGCCCGGGTCGTCATGACCCGGGAGGGCGACGAGGATGCGCTGCTGGATCGCCGGGCCAGCCTCAACGTGCGCCTCTTCAAGGCCCGCCAGGGCGAGGCCCAGATCCTCATCAGCATCCACGCCAACAGCTTCCCCGACCCCAGCCAGTGGGGGGCCCAGACCTTCTACCACCCCGGTTCGGCGGAGGGGCGGCGCCTGGCGCTGCTCATCCAGGAGGAGCTGGTGCGCCTGGAGCCCGACAACTACCGGGAGGCTCTGGCCGCGGACTACTACGTGCTGCGCCACAGCGAGATGCCCGCGGCCCTGGTGGAGATGGGCTTCCTCTCCAACCCCGAGGACCGCCGGAAGCTGGTGGATCCGGCCCACCAGGCCCGCCTGGCGGAGGCGCTGGCGAGCGCGGTGCGGCGGTTCGTGGCCGGGGAGCGGGTGGAGAGCCGGCCCACGGCCGGCAGGCCGCTGCCGCCGGGCTTCCTCATGGAGATCTACCCGCCCGAGGTGCGCTGACCCGGGGCTCCTGGCGGGCAGGGAGCCGCTTCAGCACCACGATGGGGGTCTGCTCGTCGTCGTTGCCCTGGGGGTTGCGGCGAAGCGCCTCCACCAGCGGCGCGGGGTCCGGGGGGCCGGTGGCCGCGACGAGGTCCACGCATCCCAGGTCGTTGACGTCCACGATGAGCACGTCCAGGCCGATGGCCTCCTTGATGCGGCGCGCCACCTCCTGGGCGTGGCGCGGGCCCAGGACGATGTAGCGGTCGAAGGGCGCCAGGGTGCCTCCGATGTCGTCGATGAACTGCAGCCCGTGGCCCGCCACCCGGTAGAAGACCCCTCGCACGCCGAACACGCGCGCCAGTGCCGCCGCGGCTCCCGCCAGCAGGATGCGCCCCAGCCCCGCCTCCCGGATGGCCAGCTCCATGGCCGCGGGCGTGGCCAGGCTGCCGTCGGGGTGGGCAAAGCGCCGCAGCAGGCGGGCCAGGGGCCGGGGGTGGACGCTCTGGGGCAGGATGGCCCGACCCTGGGCGATGGCCACCATGGACTCGGAGAGCGCCACCACGTCGCCCGGGTCGGCCACGTCCTCGGTGTAGCGGCGCACCACCTGCACCAGGTCCTCCCCCGGCGAGATGAGGTGGGTGCGGATGGCCATGGGCTCATACCGCAAGGGCCATCTCCCCCCTCGCCGCCCGGTGGGCGTGGTGCCGCACGAGCCCGTTGCGGATGGCCTGGGCCAGCCGGTCCCGGAAGACGGAGCTGCGCAGGAGCGCCTCGTCCAGGGGGTTGGCCAGGCAGACCACCTCCACCGCCAGGTAGGTGAGGGGCCACCGGGAGGCGAGCAGGCCGGGGGGCGAGTCGGAGGGGCCGGCCGCGGCCACGCCCCGGTCCGGCAGCCCCAGCCACTCCACCAGGGCGGTGTGGACGCGGCTGGCCAGATCCCGGGCTTGCTCCCGGGAACCTGCCCCGGTGCTGCCGTAGAGGGTGCGCACGCCCCGGCAGAGGGGAGCGGGTTCGTGACCGGTGTGGAGGCTGATGAAGAGCTCGGCCCGGCTGGCCAGGGCCGTGAGCACCCGCCGAGCCGGCGGCACCTCCCGGTCGTCCTGGCGGGTGAGGTGCACGCGGCACCCGGCCTCCTGCAGGTGGTGAGCCAGCCGGGCGGCCACCTTCAGCACCACGTGCCGCTCCTCCAGGTTGATGGGGCCCCGGGCCCCTCGGTCCGGCCCCCCGTGGGCGGGGTCCACCACCACGACCCGGCCTCCCAGGGTGCGGCGCAGCGGCTCGCGGCTCAGCAGGAGCCGGGTGCAGGCGGGGATCCCCGCCTCGGTCTCCATGCGGGGTGCGCAGAGGGCCGCGGGGAACTCCAGGGCCAGCCGGCACTCCACCCCGTCGGGGACGGCGTGGCGCACCCAGAGCCGCCGGATGAGCCCATCGCAGACCGGTCGCTCGTAGGGGTCCATGTTGAGGCGCAGCCCCCACAGCCGCAGCGCCAGGGCGTCGGGCTCCACCGCCGCCACCTCGACGCGCCGCGGCAGCTGGGTCGACTCCACCTCCACGACGCTGAGGGCAGGGGAGCCGGGCACGACCCGGCTCCTGAGGTTGGTCACTCTCGGGCGCATCCGCCACGCCTCCGTCGTGCTCCGCCCCCCGCGCAGGGCATCCCGGCCGGGCGAGCCGCCGCGGCTCAGAGCACCTCCAGGGTGCGCAGGGACGGATCCCTGGGCCCCGAGACGGCCAGGCCGGAGTCGCGCACCACCCGCAGCTGCTCCACCACCGCCTCGGTGATGCGCTCCCCGGGGCAGAGGATGGGCACGCCGGGCGGGTAGCACGTCACCACCTCGCCCGCGATGGAGCCGGCTGCCTTCTCCAGCGGCACGGCGCGGTGGGGCGCGAAGAAGGCCTCCCGGGGGCTCACCTCCACCGGGGGCAGCTCCTGGCGGGCCACGACCCGCTGGGCCGCCTCCAGCAGGGCCTGCGTCTCGGGCCGGCGGTGGTCGGCGGCGTGCCGGGCCAGCCAGGCCAGGGCGTCGGCCAGCCGCTCCACGTCATCGGGCCGGTTGGCGTAGCTGACGATGAACAGCACGTACAGCAGGTCCGACATCTCCACCTGGATGGGGCCGAACTCCCGCAGCCACCGCTCCACCTCGGCCCCCGACAGCCCCAGGTCCGCCACCCGCACCGTCACCTTGGTGGAATCCACCTGGAAGATGCCGGGCCGGCCCGCCCACTCGCCGCCGAAGGTCTCCAGCCCCTGGATGGCCCGCACCCGGCGGCGCAGCGCCTCTGCCAGCTCCAGGGCGTGCTGCAGGAGTTCGGGCCCCGAGGTGGCCATCTGCATGCGGGCCGCGTCGATGGAGCTCATGAGAAGGTACGACGGGCTCGTGCTCTGCAGCAGCCGCAGCGCCGCCTGGAGCCGGCCGACGTCGATGCGGTCGCCCCGCACGTGCAGGATGGAGGCCTGGGTCAGCCCGCCCAGCATCTTGTGCACGCCCTGGGCGCACGCGTCGGCGCCGCAGGCCAGAGCGGGCAGCGGCAGCCCGTCGTGGAAGGGCAGGTGAGGGCCGTGGGCTTCGTCCACCAGCAGCACCTTGCCCCGGTCGTGGACGATGCGGGCGATCTCCACCAGGTCGCTGGCGATGCCGTGGTAGGTGGGGCTCACCAGCAGCACGCCCCGGGCAGCGGGGTGGCGGTCCAGGGCCTCCCGGACGGCCTCAGGGGTCACCCCCAGCGCGATGCCGAAGCGGGCGTCCACCTCGGGCGCGACGTAGACGGGCAGCACGCCGCTGAGGATGAGGCCGCTGACGATGGACTTGTGGACGTTGCGCGCCACCACCAGCTGGTCGCCGGGCCGGCAGGTGGCCAGGATCATGGCCTGCACGCCGACGCTGGTGCCGTTGACCAGGAAGAAGGACCGGTGCGCCCCGAAGGCCTCGGCCGCCAGGCGCTGGGCCTCCTCGATGACGCCCCGGGGCTGGTGCAGGTCGTCGAGCCCCAGCACGCCGGTCACGTCCAGGGCGAAGGCGTCGAGGCCCAGGGCCTGCGCGATGCGGGGGTCGGCGCCCGGCCCGCCCCGGTGTCCGGGCATGTGGAAGCGCACCACCCCCTGCTGGCGGTACGCCAGCACCGCCTCCAGCAGGGGCGTCCTCACCTGGCGGGCAAGGCTCTCGGGGGAGAGGGCCGTGCGCCGGAGCGCCTGCACCGCCGGGCCGACCGTCTCGATCAACGCGCATACGCCTCCCGTCCGGGCTGACAATCTGTTCCTGAGCGAAATCGCGCTCCACGCTATGCCCGCGCTAGTGCGGGAGTGCGAGCGACGCCGGCAGGAGGCGGGGCGAGCGCGCGTGGCCTCTCGGCTGGACTGGCGGCGGCTGACCCTGGCGGGTGCGGTGCTGGGGCTGGTGGCCCTGGCGCTGAGCCGGGCCGGGTCGCGGGCGCAGGCGACGGCCGTCGACTACAGGCCGCTGCAGGAGCAGGTGCGGGCCTTCCTGGCCAGCCGACCGCAGCGGTTCGGCATCTACTTCAAGGACCTGACCACGGGCCAGAGCTGGGGTATCGACGAGGAGGTCCCCTTTCCCGCCGCCAGCACGGTCAAGGTGCCCATCGCGCTGTACGTCAACGAGCTGGTGGCCCAGGGCCGGCTGAAGTGGACCGACCGGATCCGCTACGAGCGGGGCCTGGACCTGGCCGGCGGGGCGGGGGTGCTGCAGTACGACGGCATCGACGGCCAGACGTACTCCCTTCGGGTGCTGACCAACCTCCTCATCACCATCAGCGACAACGTCGCCTGGCGGATGCTGACCCGCCACCTGGGCAAGGAGAACATCGCGGCCTTCATGCGCCGCCTGGGAGGCCGGACCGTCTATCCCGGCGGCCAGAACGTCAGCACCGCCCGGGACATGGGCGTCTACGTGGAGGCGGTGCTGGACTTCGCCCGGCGGCACCCGGACCTGGGCGGGCGGCTGCTGGACGACCTCTCCCACACCATCTGGCACGTGGGGCTGCCGGGGCGGCTCCCGCCCGAGCTCCAGGTGGCCCACAAGGAGGGCGACATCACGGGCGTGGCCGACGACGTGGGGGTGGTCTTCTCCCGCCGCCCCTACATCCTGGCCATCATGTCCCAGGGCGTTCCCGACATCGAGACGGGCTTCGCCGACATCGCCCGGATCTCCCGAATGGTGTACGACTTCCAGGAGCAGCTGGTGGGCCGGTGACGCCTGAGGCGCCGCGACGGGGCCGGCGCGACGGGCCCGCCGGTTGGGCCCGTGCGCCGGCCACGGGCTCACTCCCCCATCACCTTGATGACCACCCGCTTGGGGCGCTGCCCGTCGAACTCGGCATAGTAGATCTGCTGCCACGGCCCGGTGTCGAGCCGGCCGCCGGTGATGGGGACGATGACCTGGTGGTGCACCAGCAGGCTCTTGAGGTGGGCGTCCCCGTTGGTCTCGCCCGTGCGGTGGTGGCGGTAGTCGGGGCGGAAGGGGGCCAGGCGCTCCAGCCACTCGTCGATGTCCTGCAGAAGCCCCTCCTCCGCGTCGTTGACCCAGACCCCCGCGGTGATGTGCATGGCCGAGACCAG
>DATCKV010000223.1:0-4013 GCA_036564285.1 Limnochordales bacterium | reverse complement strand
CGCGCAGGCCGCCGAGCAGGAGGAGGTGGAGCGCATCCTGCGGCGCCTCTCGCAGGCCGTGGGCGACGCGGCCCCTTCCCTGCTGGATGCGCTGGAGGCCGCGGGGGAGCTGGACGCCATCGTGGCCCGCGCCCGCCTGTCCCTGGACCAGCGGGCCGTCGAGCCGCTGCTCAACGCCGAGGGCCGCATCGTGCTTCGGGGGGCGCGCCATCCCCTGCTCACGGGCGACGTGGTGCCCATCGACGTGGAGCTGGGCCGCTCTTTCTGGGTGCTGGTCATCACGGGGCCCAACACGGGCGGCAAGACGGTGGCCTTGAAGACGGTGGGGCTCCTCACCCTCATGGCTCAGGCCGGGCTGCACGTACCGGCTGAGCCGGGCACGGAGCTGGCCGTCTTCGACCGGGTCCGGGCCGACATCGGCGATCAGCAGAGCGTCGTTGAGAGCCTCAGCACGTTTTCGTCGCACCTGCGGCGCATCGTGCCTATCCTGGCCGAAGCCGGCCCCGAGACGCTGGTGCTGCTGGACGAGCTGGGCGCCGGCACCGATCCCGCCGAGGGCGCGGCGCTGGGGTGCGCCATCCTGGAGCATCTGCGGGCCGCAGGGGCCCGGGTGGTGGTGACCACCCACCTGGGCGACCTGAAGGTGCTGGCCCACATGCAGCCGGGCATGGCCAACGCCAGCGTCAGCTTCGACCTGGAGACCCTCACTCCCACCTACCGGCTGGTGCTGGGCGCGCCGGGCCAGAGCCAGGCCCTGGCCATCGCCGCCCGGCTGGGGATGCCGGCCGAGATCGTGGAAGAGGCCCGGCGGCGCCTGGGCACGGACCGGGTGCGGGCCGACCGCATCGTCGAGGAGCTGCACCAGGCCCTGGAGGCGGCCCGGCGCCGCCTGGAGGAGGCCCGGGCCGCCCGGGCGGAGGCACGGGCGCTCCTGGAGCAGGTGCGCCAGGAGCGGGAGCGCCTGCGGGCCCGGGGGCACGAGGCGGTGCAGCGGGCGGTGGAACAGGCCGCCCAGATGCTGCATCAGGTGCGCCGGGAGCTCGACGGGCTCCTCCGGGAGGCCCGGGAGGCGGCCCGCACTCAGCAGGCAGACCGCCGCCTCGCGGAGCTGCAGCGGCTGCGCCGACAGCTGGCCGCCTCCCGCACCCGCCTCGAGGAGCAGGCCCGGGCCATCCTGGACCAGGTGCAGGCCGCCAGCCCGGGATACGCGGCGGCCGAAGAGGCCGAGGAGGCGGCAGGGCCGGCAGCGGCCGAGCCTGTGCCCGTCGACGACCTGCAGGCTCTGTCGCCAGGGCGGCGAGTGTGGGTGATGCCTCTTCAGTCGCCGGGTACCGTGGTCGAGGGCCCCGATGGCCAGGGCCACGTGACGGTGCAGGTGGGTTCGGCCCGCACCCGGGTGCCCGCCGCGAAGCTGGCGTGGCTGGAGCCCGTCGAGGCCGGGGGCCGCGCCTGCGGCAGCGGCCGTGCGCCCCGAGCGCCTGCCATCTCGTGGGCCAAGGCCGCCGCCATCCGGCCGGAGATCGACCTGCGGGGCCTCACCGCCGAGGAGGCGCGCCTCCAGCTGGACAAGTACCTGGACGACTGCGTGCTGGCCGGGGTCAACCGGGTGCGGGTCATCCACGGCAGGGGCACCGGCACCCTGCGGGATGCCGTGCGGGCGTACCTGAGGGAGAGCCGGCGGGTGCGGCACTTCGAGCCCGCGGGGCCCGCGGAGGGCGGCGACGGCGCCACCGTGGTGGAGCTGGCCTGACCCGGGCGGCCGGGGCGGCCTGGGGTGCCGCCGCGCGCCTCACGGCCGGGCGTCGGGCTGATCCAGGAGCCCCTGCAGCGGGCGGCGCAGCCAGTCAGGCCACGTAAACCACGGCCGCCTGCAGTTGGGGGAGACCTGCGTCGGCTGGGTGCCCGGCGCGAAGATCTCGAGCCGAGTCTGCGACTCGGGGATGCCGCAGTCGGGGGGTGCCAGCAGCCCGGTGCGGGTGTCGATGCGCACCCCCTCCACCAGCCCGGCCGGCTTGGGGAAGTCCCGGACGGGCAGGTTGC
This sequence comes from Limnochordales bacterium, assembly GCA_036564285.1. Lineage (GTDB taxonomy): Bacteria > Bacillota > Limnochordia > Limnochordales > Geochordaceae > Geochorda. Next base: position 1,973 of record DATCKV010000223.1, on the reverse strand, counting down.
GCACGGCCACCTGCATGTACTCCCGCCACAGCTGCGCGGCCCGGCCGCTGCCGATGACCGAGCCGTCGGGCATCTTCATGGGCACCCGCTGTTCGTCGTTGCCGATCCAGACGGCCGTCACCAGGTCGGGCGTGAAGCCCACGAACCACGCGTTGGTGTAGTCCTCGGTGGTGCCGGTCTTGCCGGCCACGGGCCGGCCGCCGGGCAGCGCGGCCGAGCGGCCGGTGCCCCACTGCACCACGCCCCGCATCATGTCGGTCACCAGGTAGGCGCTGACGTCGGAGACCACCACCTGCTGTCGGGGCGACGTCTGCTCCAGCACCAGCCCGTCGGAGTCCTCGACGCGCAGGATGGCCCGGGGCTTGGAGACGATCCCGCCGCTGGCCAGCACCCCGTACGCCTCGGCCATCTCCAGGGGCGTCACCCCCCGGGTGAGCCCGCCCAGGGCCAGGGCCAGGTGCCGGTCATTGGGCTCCGCGGGAGGCTCCACCAGGGTGGTGATGCCCATCTGCTTCATGTACGACATGACGACGCCCGGCGTCACCCGCTCCAGCAGCTGCACCGCCACCGTGTTGATGGACTGCTCCAGCGCGGTGCGGATGGTGACGGGACCCAGGTAGCGGTTGTCGTAGTTGGCGGGACGCCATGGGCTCCCGTCGGGCAACGTGTACTCCAGCGGCTTGTCCTCGATGACCGTGGCCGGCGTGGCGATACCCCGATCCACGGCCGCCAGCCAGATGAAGGGCTTGATGGCCGAGCCCGGCTGGCGGGTGGCCAGCACCGCCCGGTTGAACTTGTCGCCCTCGCCCCGGCCGCCCACCATGGCCAGGATGTCGCCGGTGTGCACGTCGAGGGTCACCAGGGCCAGCTGGGGCTGCGGGAGGCCGCGGTCATCGGTGAAGGCGACGGGGAAGCGGGAGACCACCTGCTCGGCGGCTCGCTGCAGGTCCAGGTCCAGGGTGGTGTAGACCCGCAGGCCGCCGCCGAAGATGCGGTCTCGGGCCTGGTCCGACGGGAACATCTCGTAGAGCTGCTGCAGCACGTAGTCCACGAAGTAGGAGGCCGACACGTCCCGCTTCTCCGACCGGGAGACGACCCCCAGAGGCTGCGCCTTGGCCTCCGCGGCCGCCCGGGGGGAGATGTACCCCTCCTCGACCATGCGGTCCAGCACGAAGTTGCGGCGGGCCAGCGCCCGGTCCGGGTAGCGGAAGGGGTCGTAGTAGTAAGGGCTGCGGGGCAGGGCGGCCAGCAGCGCCGCCTCGGCCAGGGTGACGTCGCGGATGCTCTTGCCGAAGTAGGTCTGGGCGGCGGCTTCGACGCCGTAGGCGCCGGCGCCGAAGTAGATCTCGTTGAGGTAGGTCTCCAGGATCTCCTCCTTGGTGAAGCGCCGCTCCAGCTCGATGGCCAGGAACAGCTCCCGCAGCTTGCGGGTCAGGGTGCGCTCCTGAGAGAGGAACATGATCTTGGCCAGCTGCTGCGTGATGGTGCTGCCGCCCTGCACCACGCCGCCGTGGCGCAGGTCCACCCACAGGGCCCGCAGGATGCTGCGGATGTCGAAGCCTCGGTGCTTCTCGAAGTCCGCGTCCTCCACGGCGATGATGGCCTGCTGCATGACCCGGGGGATCTGATCGATGCTGACGGGCACCCGGTTTTCGATGTAGAGGCTGCGGATGACGCGCCCCTTGCGGTCATAGATGTAGGTCGTCTGGTGCGGCCGGTAGCGCAGGTCCTCCAGGTCCGGCGTCGCGCGCACCAGGGCGGCCACGCCGCCCGCCACGGCTCCGAAGATGGACGCCGTGACGACGGCGGCGACCAGCCAGATCCATCGCCGCGCGGAGCGGCCGGCCCGTGTCGTCACGCCCATCGACTCCCTCTCCAGCCAGGCCCATCACAGTACGTCGCCCGCGGCGCCGGGCATGTGGCGGTGCCGGGGCGACGCCGGCCGGGGCGCCGTGCCGGCGGGGCCCGTCCGC
>DATCKV010000222.1:0-2425 GCA_036564285.1 Limnochordales bacterium | reverse complement strand
AGGGGGGTCGAGACATGCCCGCCGCATCGCCGCAGCCGGTTTACGTCATCACGGGTGGAGCAGGGGGCATGGGGGTCGCGTGCGCGCGGCGGCTGGCCGCGCGCGGCCAGCTGCTGCTGTCGGACGTGGCCGAGCGCCGGCTGGCCGAGGCCGCGGCCCGTCTGGCCTCGGAGGGCGCGTCGGTGCGGACCGCGGTCGTCGACGTGGCCGACCCTTCGGCCGTCCGGTCGCTGGCCGACGAGGCGGCCCGGCTGGGGCCGCTGGCGGGTCTGATCCACACCGCGGGACTGTCGCCCACCATGGCCGACTGGCGGCGCATCATCGAGGTGGATCTGGTGGGCACCGCGCGGCTGCTGGAAGCCTTCCTGCCCCTGGCGCGGCAGGGCTCCGTGGCGGTCTGCGTGGCCTCCATCGCCGGCCATCTGCCGCAGCCGGCAGAGCCGGCGGTGCTGAGCGCGCTCGACTCGCCCCTGGCCGCGGATCTGATGGAGCGGATCGCGCCGTTCTTCGAAGGGCGGGCCGACGCGTCCAACACGGCCTACGGCCTCGCGAAGCAGGCCGTCATCCGCCTGGTCGAGCGCCAGGCACCCGCCTGGGGGCGGCGCGGGGCCCGCATCGTGTCGCTTTCGCCGGGGATCATCCGCACGCCCATGGCCGAACAGGAGTTCAAGGTGCAGCCGCAGATGCAGCAGATGGTGCAGGTGACACCTCTGGGCCGCGTCGGCGAGCCCGAGGAGATCGCATCGGTCGTGGAGTTTCTCTGCAGCGAGGGCGCCTCGTACATCACGGGGTGCGACCTGCGGGTGGACGGGGGCGTGACCGCCGTCCTGCGGCACATGGCCTGAGGGCCCGGGGCCCGGGCGCGTGGCGGCTGCACGGCTGCACCCCTAGGCCCTTGCGCCGAATCGCTCCCACGACACCACCTGGTCGAAGGGCTTGCGGGCCCCCTTGCGGCGCGGGCCGCCCTCCCGGGCGGGGTAGCCGAAGGCCAGCACGGTCAGCACCTTCCAGCCCGCAGGCAGGGCCACCAGGGCCGAGACCCGGGCTGCGTCGAAGCCGCCGATCCAGCACATGCCGACCCCGGCGTCCCACGCCACCACCTCCATCTGCTGGACGGCCCGGGCCCCGTCGATGGCGTGGTAGTCGTTGCGGGGATCCACGGCCACCACCACGGCGAAGGCAGCGCCGGCCACGAAGCGCCCGGTGAAGCAGGCGTCGGCCAGCGCCTTGAGCCGCTCCCGGTCGCGCACCACCACGAAGTGCCAGGGCTGCCGGTTCATGGCGCTGGGAGCCAGACGCCCGGCTTCCAGGATCCGGCGGATCACCGGCTCGGGCACCGGCTCGGGCCGAAACTCGCGGGTCGTGCGCCGGGTGCGCACGCAGGCCCACGTCTCCATGGCCATCGCCTCCCTGGCGGCTCACGCCGGGCCGCCGTGCACCACTTCCATCAGCGCCGCCAGCATGGCCCGCGGATCGGGCTGCTGCCACACGTTTCGCCCGAAGACCAGCCCGGCGGCTCCCGCCCGCACGGCCTCCCGGGCCCCTTCCAGCACGGCCTCGGCCGATGACGCCCGGGCGCCGCCCAGGATGAGCACCGGCACCGGGCTCTCCTCCACCAGCCGCCGGTAGGCCTCGGCCGGCGGCACGAAGGGCACCTTGAGCAGGTCGGCCCCCAGCTCGGCCGCCACCCGCACCATGTGGGCCAGCTGCTCCAGGGTGGGCGTCCGGGCAGGCCGCCCGGGGCCGGTCCAGAGGGTCGGCTCCACCATCACCGGGATGCCCAGCTGGTCCGAGGCCTCCACCACCGAGGCCACGAAAGCGACGTTGTCGGCGAAGGCCTCGAGGCTCTCCTCGCCGAAGACCAGCAGCAGCTTGACGGCGTCGGCGCCCAGCGCCACCGCCCGCTGCAGACTGGCCAGCGCGCGGTGCGCCTGGCCGACAGGGGGCCCGGAGGGGTCGGTGCCGGTGAAGTGCCAGTTGAGGCCCACCACCACAGCAGGCCCCCCACGTCCGGCCAGCCTGGGCGCCACACGGGGCAGCATGCCGGGGTTGAGCAGCACCCCCTCGGGGGCCTCCGGCAGCAGGGCCTCGAGCGTCTCGTCCAGCCGCCCCAGGCCCTCGGGCCTGCCCATCATGCCGTGATCCAGCGCGACGATGACGCTGCGGCCGGAGCGGGGGTTGAAGAGGCGGCTCGTGCGCAGGAGCTTCCCACTCTGCGTCGCGCCTCCCGCCCAACCTCCCGGCGGGCCGCTCCGGCGGCTCGCTCGGCCAGAACCGGCCTCTGTCGCTGACATGCCCTGCGCCCCCTTCAGGTCCGCGGGAAGACCGTATAGATCAGCAGCGGATGGTCGCCCGTGCTGACCAGCTCCACGTCGTGGCCGGGCACCACCAGCCACTCGGCCTCGCCTCCGCTGCCTCGGGCGGC
>DATCKV010000221.1:0-9081 GCA_036564285.1 Limnochordales bacterium | reverse complement strand
GATGGCTTTCGTGGAGTCGTGCGTGCAGCGCGGGGGCGCCGAGGGCTCCGCAGGCTTCCTGATGGGCCGCAGCCTGCTCAACCCGTCGGGCCGCCGCTTCGTGCTCATCGACGGCGCCATCGAGTCACCCGAGGTGGAGGCGGCCGGTCGCTCGGTCAAGCTGACCCCCCGGGCCTGGAAGGCCCTGCGCGCCGCCGCGTCGTCCGCCTTCCAGGGCCGGGAGGTGATGGGCTGGTTTCACGGCCGGCCCGGGGAGCCGCCGTACCTGTCGCCGTACGAGACCTTCGTGCACCAGACCCACTTCGGCGCCCCGTGGCAGGTGGCGCTGGTCGTGGACCCCGAGGCGGGCCATGCCGCGTGGTGGGCCTGGCAGGGGGAGGCGCTGGAGCGCCTGCCCGGCTTCCGGCTGTGGGAGTCGGCGCCCTCGGGCCTGCTCACGGCCCGGGAGCTGGCGCGCCTGGGCCTCTACGAGCCCGCCGGGCCTCAGCCTGCGGCGGACCGCGAGGCGGCCGCAGCCGGCTGGCAGCGGGGCGTCTGGCCGGCCAGCCGCGTGGCGGAGGTGACCGCCGAGCGGCGCGGCCGGCGGACGGGCGAGGCGGCCGGGCGCTCGCGGCTTGCGCGCGTGGTGCGGGTGCTGCAGGGTGCCACGGTGCTGGTGCTGGTCTTCGTGGGAGCCATGCTGGCCCGCTGGGGGCTGGAGCGGGTCTGGCCTCAGCTGGTCGGCAGGCCCGCGCCGTGGGCCTCGCCCACGGCCGAGCAGGGTGCCGCGGCCCCGGCTCCGGGCGCCTCGGGCGCGCCCGGCGCCCTGGAGGGCAGCCAGGTGATGGGGGGCGGGCCGGCTACCCCGGCGCTGCCCGCCGTGGTGCCGCCCCCCGCCGCGGACGCCTCCGGCGGTCCCGACTCGCCCGCGCCGGCCGTCCCCGCCCAGGGCTCCGCCCCCACGGCGCAGGGGCCGGCGGGCGTGCAGCGCTACCGGGTGCAGCGGGGCGACAGCCTGTGGCTCATCGCCGACCGCTTCTACGGCGACCCGGCGCTGTTCCGCTGGATCGCGCAGGCCAACGGGCTCGACGACCCCAACCGGCTGGTGGCGGGCCAGGAGCTCCTGCTGCCGCCCCTGGCGGGCAGCGCCCCCGGCCGCAAGTGAGCGCGCGGCCGCCGGCCGGCCCGGGGGCCGCGCCCGGTCACGGGACCGCGGGAGCCGCCCGGGCTCCGGCGGGCGGCGGGGCGGCGAGCCGGGTGAAGACCTCGGGGCGCGTGATGAGGCTCATGCGGGTGAGGGGCCAGTAGCGCCAGACGGCGCGTCCTTCGATGAGCTCCCGGGGGATGAAGCCCAGGCGCGGATCGCGGCTGTCCTCGCTGTTGTTGCGGTTGTCGCCCAGCACGAAGTAGTGGCGCGGCGGCACCTGCACCGGGCCGAAGCGGCCCAGGGTGGGGCTGGCCAGGTAGTCCTCCTCCAGGGGGGTCCCGTTGAGGTAGACCCGCCCGTCGAGCACCTGCACCACGTCGCCCGGCACGCCCACGATGCGCTTGATGTAGTGCTCCCGGGGATCGAGGGGGTAGCGGAAGACCACGATGTCGCCCCGCTGCGGCTCCCGGAAGCGGTAGGTCAGCTTGTCGACCATGAGGCGCTCGCCGTTGTGGAGGGTGGGCAGCATGGAGTTGCCCTCCACGGTGAAGGCGCGGGCCACGAAGGTCATGATGAGCAGGGCCAGGACCGCGGCGCCCGCCACGGTCTTGACCAGCTCCAGCACGGCGGCTCCCAGGGCCCTGCCCGGCTGCCCGGCCCGAGCCTCGGGCCGACGGGGCCGCCCGGGTCGGGCGCCCCGGGGGGTCGGACCGGCGCGCATCCTGTCCTCCCTCTCGGCTGGCAGCGGATGGTGGCTCAAACAGGCCCAGCTTTCGCTCTCCTCGGGCGGCAATCCTCCCGTGGAGAGGGCGGCCGGTCCGCCGCAGGCCGGGGCGGGCCCCCTCGGGCGCTCCGCTCAGATGTCCCACAGGCAGCGCTGGCGCACCGCGTTGTAGAGGGAGACGGTCCTGGCGAAGCCGTCGCGGTCCCGCCGCCGCAGCTGCTCTTCGATCTCCTGCCGCAGCGAGATGGCCAGCAGCAGGAGATCCACCTGCTCCCGGACGATGTCCGCCAGGGCCGCCTCCACCTGGCGGCGCTGCTCGTTGCGGACGGGCATGGCCGGGTTGGGCTCCAGCACCGCCCGATACCAGGGCGGCACCTCGGAGGCGAAGGCGAAGACCGCGTAGAGGCGCCCGCGCAGGTGCTGCAGGGCCTCGATGGCCTGGATGGGGTCCTGCACGTGCAGGGCGCAGGTGCGGTGAAGCTGGCGCACGAGCCGGCCGTTGACGATGCTTACCTCTTCCCGCTGGTGGGCCCCCAGCTCCAGCTCGAAGGCGGGGTCGGGGCTGCCGTCCTCGGCGATGAGGACGGTGTTGGGCAGGAAGTCGCGCGCCTCCACGAAGCTGACCCGCTCCAGGAGCCCCGGGGCCTCCAGCAGGTGCTGGAGGAAGTAGAGGCTGGCCGGGTTCTTCAGCGTCAGGCGACTGAACCGGAAGATCGCCTCGCGCTTGGCCTTGAGCATGTCGGTTGCGGCGCGGCCCGAAGCGGATGCTTCGAACCCGCTCCGTTGCCCCCCGTGCTCGACGGTTTCGACAAGAAGGGCCGGAATGGTGGTCGGCGCCGTCACCGGCCCGTTGGATGTGTCAGACAGTATTCTCTCCGGCTGGCGGCGATTCCTGCGAACCATTACGAGCTGGGCGGGCCTCCCGGCGCCCTCCTGCGGCCTCCTCCTTGAAGGCGAACATGCATTCGTGTTACAATGGCCCCGACACCGAACACATGTTTCCATCAGGGGGCCCGGTCCATGACCGCGGTGGCCTATCTGTACGCTCCCCACCTGTCCGCCGACATCGTGCAGCAGGAGGATCCATCCGCCGCGGGGCGGCCCCTGGCCATCCTGGCCGCGCCGCAGGAGTCCGCCCTCGCCGACTGCTCCTGGGAGGCGGCGGCGCGGGGGCTGTACCCGGGCATGCCGCTGCGCCAGGCCCGGCTGGCCTGCCCGGATCTGGCCGTGCGGGTCTGCCCGCCGGCATGCCGGCCGCAGCATCTCGAGCTGGTGTGGGAGGCGCTGGCACGGGCCGGCTGCCTGGTGGAGCCCGACCCGTCCGGCGGCGCCTTCCTCGGCCTTCCCCGAGGCCTCGACCCCTCGGCCGTGGCCTCCATCGTGCAGGGCGCCCTCGGCGCCGTCTGGGTGCTGGGAGTGGGCCCCACCCGCCTGGTGGCCCGGGCAGCCGCGCTGGAGCAGGCCGAGCGCCTCCACCGGCGCCCCCCGCATCCCGGCGCCGGCTCGGCCGGCGTGGCCATCCGATCCGTGCCGCCCGACCAGGCCCGCCCCTTCCTGGAGGGCCTGCCGCTCCGCCACTTCTGGGTCTGCCCCGACCCCATCCGGGAGCAGCTGGGGCGGCTGGGCTTCAAGACGGTGGGGGCCCTGGCGGCCCTCTCCCGGGAGGCGCTGGTGGACCGCTTCGGGCCCATCGGCTGGCAGCTGTGGCAGAAGAGCCGGGGCATCGACTCCGGAGTGGTGCTGGCGGCCTATCCCCCTCCCTCCTTGAGCCGGAGGATGGACCTGGACGGCGAGGGCATCCCCTGGGAGCAGGGCGAGGCCATCGCCGCCGAGGTGCGCCGGTGGGCCCGAGACCTGCACGCCCGGCTGGAGGCCCGCATGCAGACGGCCCAGGCCCTGGGCATGCGCCTTTGGATGCAGCCCCCGGAGGTCGTCCTCAGCGAGAGCATCCGGCTGGGCGAGGGCCGCCAGGGCGCCGGCGCGTGGGAGACGCTGGCGGTGCACCTGCTCCGACGGATCGGGCAGCAGGCCTCGGCATGGCAGCGCGGCGGCGCCCGCCCGCTCCGGCTGGAGCTGGTCGCCTCGCCCGTCGTGCCGGCCCCGGCGCACCAGGCCTCCCTGATCCCCCGGCTCGGGGCCGCCTCCCGGCAGAGCCGGCTGCACCGGGCGCTGCAGGTGGTGGCCGACCGGGTGGGGCCGGGCCTGGTCTACCGGGCCTCCCAGCGCCCCTGGAGCCGCCGGGAGGCCATGCTGGCCCTGGTGGAGCAGGGGGCGTGGCTGCCGTGAGCCGGCGGGTCCAGGAACCGGTGGAGGTGCTGGGCCCGCTGGGCCCGTGCGGCACCCAGACCCCCGGCGCCGTCATCGTCTGGCGGCGCCGGCGGCTCCGGGTGCTGGAGTGCCTGGCCGAGTGGTACGAGGCGGGGCGCTGGTGGGAGGGCGAGACCGAGCGGCGCTTCGTGCGGGTGCTGACCGAGGCCGGCATCTACGAGCTGAGCCACGATGCGTCCACGGGCCGCTGGCAGATGGACCGCATCCTGGACTGAGGCTCGAGCCGCCATGTCCTTCGTCCACCTCCACGTCCACACGCCCTTCTCCTTCCTGGACGGCGCCAGCTCCACCGAGGCCCTGCTCCGGCGAGCCCGGGAGCTGGGCATGGAGGCGATGGCCGTCACGGACCACGACACCCTCAGCGGCGTCGTCCGCTTCGTGCAGCAGGCCAGGGCCGCCGGCATCAAGCCCATCGTCGGCGCCGAGGTGACCCTGGAGGGCGGCTACCACCTGGTGCTGCTGGCCCGCAACCGCACGGGCTATGCCAACCTCTGCCGCATCCTGACCGACGCCCACCTGAGCGCCCCCCGCCGCCACCCCCGCGCCCGGTGGGAGGTCATCGCCCGCCACGCCGACGGGCTCATCGCCCTGACGGGGTGCCATCGGGGCGAGCTGAGCGCGCGGCTCATCCGGGGCCAGACGGAGCAGGCCCGGCAGGCCCTGGCCCGCATGCAGGAGGCCTTCGGGGCCCATCTCTTCGTGGAGCTGCAGGATCTGCGCTGGCCCCACAGCCGGTGGCTGGTCCACCGGCTCGAGGCGCTGGCCCGGGAGGCCGGGGTCCCGGTGGTGGCCACCAACGACGTGCACTACGCCCGCAAGGCCGACTTCCCCGTCCACGACGTGTTGAGCTGCGTGCGCACCCGCACCACCCTGGAGCAGGTGCACCCCGAGCGGCCCCTCAACGCCGAGCAGTACCTGAAGTCGACCCAGGAGATGGCCGCCCTCTTCGAGGGGCTGCCCGAGGCGCTCCACAACACCGTGCGCATCGCGCAGATGTGCGACGACGACGTCCTGCCCCTGGGAGAGCGCCTCTTCCCGGCCTACCCCGACGTGCCCCCCGGCATGACGGCCATGGAGCTGCTGCGCCGGTTCGTCGAGGAGGGGGCCCGGGCCCGCTACGGGCACGTCACGCCCGCCATCCGGCAGCGCCTGGAGCACGAGCTGGCCATCATCGAGGCCCTGGGGGTCGCGGATTACTTCCTGGTGGCCCGCGACATCGTCCAGTTCGCCCGCAGCCGGGGCATCCGCACCTCGGGCCGGGGCTCGGCGGCCGACTCGGCCGTGGCCTACGTCCTCTTCCTCACCGACGTGGACGCCATCGGCCGCGGCCTGCTCTTCGAGCGCTTCCTCAGCCTCGAACGGGCCCAGAAGCCCGACATCGACCTGGACTTCGACGCCCGGCGCCGCGACGAGGTGGCCGCCTACGTCTACCGGCGCTTCGGGCCGGAGCGCGTGGCCTCGGTGGCCACCTACAACACCTTCCAGGCCCGGTCGGCCCTGCGGGAGATCGGCAAGGCCCTGGGCTACCCCGAGCCGGAGCTGGACGACCTGGCCCGGCGCTTCCCCCACATCCCGGCCGACGCCATCCGCCGGGCCGCGGCCTCCCTGCCCGAGCTGCGCCGCAGCGGCCTGCTGCACCCCGCTCCGGGGGCGTCGGGCCACCGCTACGAGCTCCTCTTCGACCTCGCCGAGGCGGTGGCCGGCTTCCCGCGCCACCTGGGCACCCATCTGGGGGGTCTCGTCATCGGCGACCGGCCCATCACCGAGGTGATGCCCCTGCAGCAGGCGGCCAAGGGTGTGACGGTGGCCCAGTTCGACAAAGACGACGTGGAGGCCATGGGCTTCATCAAGCTCGATCTCCTGAGCCTGCGCATGCTGGGCGCCGTCGACGACGCCGTGCGGCTCATCGGGCGAGGGGAGGGAGCCTCCGGCGACCGGGGCGGCGGCCACGGAGGGGGCGGCTTCTCGTACGAGCGCATCCCCCTGGACGATCCGGCCACCTACCGGATGCTGGGCGAGGGCGAGACCGTGGGGGTCTTCCAGCTGGAGAGCCCTGCCCAGCGCGCGCTCCAGAGCCGCCTGGGCCCCCGGCACATCGAGGACATCGTGGCCAGCGTCGCCCTCATCCGGCCGGGCCCCATCAAGGGCAACATGGTGGAGCCCTTCCTGGCCCGGCGCAAGGGCCTCCAAAGCGTGCCGCCCCTCCACCCGGCCCTGGAGCGGATCCTCAAGAAGACCTACGGCGTCGTCCTCTTCCAGGAGCAGGTCATCGAGATCGCCACCGCCGTGGCCGGCTTCACCCCGGGCGAGGCGGATCGGCTGCGGCGGGCCATGACCCACTTCCGTTCCCAGCAGGAGATGGAGTCCATCGGGCAGCTCTTCGTGGAGCGGGCCCTCGAGCGGGGGGTCTCGCCGGAGCTGGCCCGCACCATCTTCTCGTACATCGTGGCCTACGCCGGCTACGGCTTCTGCGAGGCGCACGCGGCGGCCTTCGCCACCACGGCCTACAAGACGGCCTACCTGCTGCGCCATTACCCGGCCGAGTTCTACGCGGCCCTGCTCAACAACCAGCCCATGGGCTTCTACCCGCCCCACACCCTGGTGACCGAGGCGCGCCGGCGCGGCGTGGCGGTGCTGGGGCCCGACGTCAACGAGAGCGAGGCCGACTACCAGGTAGTGCGCGGCGCCGGCCCCTCGGGGGCGCCGGCCATCCGGGTGCCCCTGCGGGTGCTGCGCCACCTGGGCGAGGCCGGCGCCCGGGCCCTCCTGGACGAGCGGGCCCGGGCGGGGCCGTACCGGTCCCTGGAGGACCTCTGCCGGCGGGTGCCGCTGCCGCGCGACGCCCTGGAGTCCCTCATCGCGTCCGGCGCCCTCGACCGGCTGCACCCCAACCGCCGGGCCCTGCTGTGGGCGCTGCCCTCGGTGCTGCAGGCAGCCCGGCGCGGGCAGCGGGCGGAGCCCGACGGGCCCGACGCCCAGGGGGAGCTGGGGCTGCGGGGCCAGGAGGGCCCGCCCGGCGGGCAGGCCCTGCAGCTGGAGGATTTCTCGCCCTTCGAGAAGCTGGTGCTGGAGCTGGAGGCGATGGGCTTCTCCCCCGACAAGCACCTGCTGGCCTTCCTGCGCCCGTCGCTGCAGCGCCGCGGCATCCTCACCACGCAGCAGGCCCGGCGGCGCCCCCGGGGCGCGTGGGTGCAGGTGGCAGGGCTCGCCATCCGCCCCCACCGCCCTCCCACCCGCAGCGGCCGGACCGTGGTCTTCCTCACCCTGGAAGACGAGGAGGGGCTCCTGGACGTCACCCTCTTCGAGCCCGTCTACCTGCGCTACGGGCACGTGGTCTTCACCCGCCCGGCGCTGGTGGTGAGCGGCCGCCTGGAGCGGCGCGACGGCGCGGTGAGCCTCACGGCCTCGGCCGTGGAGGCCCTGCCCCTCACGCCTCCTTAGGGCAGTCGGGGCACAGCCCCAGCACCCGCTCCGCCACGGCCACCACGCGCCGGGTCGCACCCGGCGGCCCCATCCGCTGCCGCCCCACCTCGCCGCGCCGCAGCCGCTCCTGGGGGTCGTCCAGCAGCCGCAGCACCTCCTGGGCCGCCTGCTCCGGCCCGTCGGCCAGCACCAGGGCATCGCCCAGCAGCCGCTTCTGGCGCAGGGCGAAGCGGCGGGTGTACTGCACGCCGGGACGGGCGAAGGCCACCACCACCCGCCCCAGCCCCGCCGCCTGCTCGTTGGCCGTGCCCGCCAGGCCCACCACCAGGTCGGCCCGGGCCAGCACGTCGCCGAAGGCCGACCGGCTCAGCCCCATCCGCCATCCGTCAGCCCGATCCACCAGCCATCCGTCGAGCCCGGCCTGCCGCCCGGCCTCGTCGGCCGGTTCCGTCTCCCATGCATCGCCAAGCCGTCCGGGCTCGGGCAGCGGCCCTGCCAGCGCTGCCACAGCCTGCACGTCGGGCCGCCCCTCCCGCACCCGGCGCAGCACCCCGGCGATGGCCAGCAGGTTGTCGGGCCAGTCCTGCCGGCTGCCGGGCAGCACGCCCACCACGGGCGCCCCCTCCCGCAGCCCCAGCGACAGGCCCGACGGCTCCACCATGTCCATCATCACGTTGCCCACGCAGACCGCGGGCACCCCGTCGCGGGCCAGGCTTCGGGCTGTAGGCTCGTCCCGGGCGAAGACCACCCGGCACGCCCGGGCCAGGATCCGGCGCTCCACCGCCAGGTGCGGCGAGATGTAGTCGGAGCGGGCCGTGGCCACCAGCGCCCGGGGCACCCGGTAGGCCAGGGTCATCAGCACGGGGTAGATGTCCCCCACCAGGAGCAGCGCGCCCACCCGCTCCCTCAGCCGGCGCAGGGCGTCCATCTGGGCGGCGGTCAGCGACAGGAAGCCTGCCGCCACGTCCCGCAGGAAGGCCCGGGGATCCTGCCAGCCGAAGCCTCCGGACGGCATGGGGCGCGACCGGAAGGCCAGGGCGATGCCTGCCTGCCGGTATGCCTCGCCGGGCCCCACCAGGGGGAAGGCCGCCAGGGCCAGTTCGGGCCGCCGTTCCCGGAAAGCCGCGCCCAGCCGGGCGCCGATGGCGTCCTCCCCGTGGCCGTTGCTGACGATGAGGAGGTCCAGGCGCTGCTGCACCGTCGTCACCGCCCCCCATCGTTCGACGCCGGGGCCGGCCCGCGCCTGCCCGGCAAGGCGGGGGCCGACCCCTGCATAGGGATTGGCCGTGGACATCTTTCGCCGCCTTCGCCACGCTGCCTCGACCCGGCTCCCCGCGCTGGGGCCGGGGCGCTTCGGCTGGGGCGCGGCCCAGCTCTCCCTGGCCAGCCTCGCCAGCCGGGCCATCGGCTTCGTCTACTCGGCGGCCGTCATGAGGCTGGCCGGCCCGGAGGCCGTCGGGCTGTTCCGCCTGGCATGGCC
>DATCKV010000220.1:0-3047 GCA_036564285.1 Limnochordales bacterium | reverse complement strand
GGGCTGACCCCCTCCCGCTGCACCAGGATCGCGATGGTGGCATGCCACAGCTCGGACAGTGAGCCCATCTTCTGCCCTCCAGGTCTTTGGCCGTCGGCCCTCCGGGGCCGACGCGGCCGGGCCGCCGACCGGGCCAGGCACGAGCGCCCGGCGGCACCCCCGCTACGCCGAGGGGCGTCGGGGCGGGGCAGCCGCCTGCTGGCGCACCAGGCGCTCCACGACCGTCAGGCCCTCGGGGGTGAGGCGGCGCTTGCCCGCCCCGTTGGGCGCGACGAGCCCGAGGTTCTCGAGCACCACCAGGTCGCGGAAGGCGGTGGTTAGGCTGACCCCCAGGTGGTGGGCCACCGAGCTGGGGCCGATCTCCCCCATGTCGGCGGCCAGCATCAGCAGCCGGCGCTGGCGCGGGGTGAGGGCGGCGCCCGGCGCCTGCTGCAGGGAGGCCCCTGGTTCGGGCGCAGCCTGGGGTGCAGGGGTCCAGCGGGCCCCCGCAGCCCGGGAGGCGGCCCCGGGCGATAGGGTGACGACGGTGCCGCCGGCCAAGTTGTCGTCGATGCGCAGCTCCCCGCCTGCCCGGGCCATCAGCTCGCAGGCGGTGGGCAGGCCCGACCCCACGCCCCGGATGTAGCGGCGCATCTCGGCGGTGGCGGTGGTGAAGCCGGGCAGCAGCGCCCGCTGCTTGTCGGGGATGCCGGGGCCCCGGTCCGAGACGGTGACGGAGCCGTCCGCGGCGATGGAGACCGTCGCGAGGCGGAAGTGGGCGTGGATGAGGTTTTCGACCACGGCCACCACCGCCTCGAGGGGCACCGGGCTGCCCCGCTCCCGCACCCACTGGGTGCTGCGCTGGCATGCTTCGCGCAGCAGGGCCCCGGGCTCGTCGGCACAGACGTCGTAGACGGCCGGAAGCCCGCCGCTGGGGGGGTAGACCGCGAGCCGGACGCTGAGGGGAGCCGGGGCCTCTGCGGGCTCCAGGCGAGCGGCGGGCGCGAAGGGGACCCAACGGGCCGAGCCCTCCGGCTCCCGGGCCTCGGGCGACGGAAAGGGAATGAGGGTGTGCAAGCGAGCCGAGCTCTCCATGGCGGCGTCCCGAGCCTTTTCTAGGAGTGGGTTTTCACCGGCTCGAAAAGTGGCGGAAAGGTCAGCGTCAGCGGGCGCGCGGGCGGGTAATATCCACAATATCCCCCGGTTATCCACAGGGCCTTTTCATCCCGGGAAGCGGCCACCACCCGCAGACGGAGGGCCTCCGGCCCCGGCGGCAGCGGGGCGGCGGGCTGGTGCGCGGCTCCAAAGGGCAAGCAGCGTACGAGTGCCATGGCGACCGTCCCCCGTTCCCCCTGCCTGGCCGGCCGCGCTTTTCGCGCACCCCACCCACAGCCTGTCCACGCTTCGCGCACAGGACCATCAGGTGGCTCGGCCGGGCAATGGTGAGTCTAAGGGGGAGGGGGCAGGGGAGGCAAGGGCTCGGAGGGGGCGGAGCGGCGGGCGGTCGGCCGTTGACGTGCCGAAAAGGGCGAGGCTATAATCGAACCTGCCGCTTTCAGGGCCGAGGGGCCCCGGTGCGCCAGGGGTCTCGAGCGGCGCCGTCCCGGAGCACGTCGGAGGAGTTCAGAAAAGGCATGAAAAGGACGTACCAGCCCAAGCGACGCCACCGGCGGCGGGTGCACGGCTTCCTGCGGAGGATGTCGACACCGGGCGGTCGGAAGGTGCTGAAGCGCCGGCGGGCCAAGGGCCGGGCCCGCTTGACCGTCCGCTGACCATCCGGCGGTGGGCTCCGGGCCTCTACCGCCTGGTCTCGCGGCGCGACTTCGACCGGGTCTTCCGGTCGGGCCGGCGGGCGGCGACGCCCCTGCTGACGGTCTGGGCGGCGCCGGGGCCGGGCGAGGCGGTGCGGGTCGGCTTCGCCGTCAGCAGGCGGGTGGGCGGCGCGGTGGTGCGCAACCGGGTCCGGCGCCGGCTGCGGGAGGCGTTGCGGCGCGAGCTGCAGGGGGTGCGGCCCGGCACGGACGTGGTGCTGGCGGCGCGGCGGGAGTGTGCCGACGCGGGGTTCGACCAGATCCGGCAGGCCCTGCGGACGGCGTTGAAGCGAGCGGGCGTATGGGTCGGGGCTCCATGAGGGCAGGCGGCTCACCGCTGGGCCGGCTCCTGGCCCGTGGGGTGCATCTGTACCGGCAGTGGATCTCCTCGTGGACTCCGCCTGTCTGCCGCTTCTACCCCAGCTGCTCGGCGTACGCGGAAGAGGCGCTGCTGCGGTACGGGGCCGTGAAGGGGCTGTGGTTGGCCGCCCGACGGGTCGCCCGCTGTCACCCCTGGCACCCGGGCGGCTACGACCCCGTGCCGTGAGCGGGCCGGGGCGCGCCCGCCAAGAGAGGCGGTTGGGGCAACCTTGGATCAGCTGGCCAACGGGCTGTACTGGCTGCTGGAGTGGCTGCGGGCCCTGAGCGGCAACTACGGTCTGGCGGTCATCGGGCTGACCCTTCTGGTGCGGATCGTGCTGCTGCCCCTGGGGGTCGCCCAGTTCAGGGCGCTGGAGGGGCAGAAGCGGATCCAGCCGCTGCTGCAGGAGCTGCAGAAGAAGTACAAGGACCGCCCCCAGGAGCTGCAGCGGCGGATGATGGAGCTGTACCGAGAACACCGGGTCAACCCGTTCAGCGGGTGCCTGCCCTCCCTGGTGCAGCTGCCCATCCTGTGGGCTCTCTTCCTGGCGCTGCGGCGGGTTCCTCAGGGCGCCCTCTTCCTGGTGTGGGATCTCAGCGTGCGAGATCCCTACCTGGTGTGGCCGATCCTGACGGGTCTGTCGCAGTACGTCTCCATGAAGATCTCCATGACGGACCCCCGCCAGGGGCAGACCATGCTCATTATGTCCCTGGTGAGCGCGGTCTTCGCGGCCAGCTTCCCGACCGGTCTGGCGCTGTACTGGACCGTGAGCAGCCTCTTTACCTACGTCCAGTACTGGTTCTTCCAGCGGCGGCTGCTGGAGGCGAGAGGAGGCGTCAGGGCGTCATGAATGCCCCTCGCTCCGTGGTGAAGTCGGGGCGCAGCGTGGAGGAGGC
>DATCKV010000219.1:0-5599 GCA_036564285.1 Limnochordales bacterium | reverse complement strand
GTGCCTGGCCCGGTCGGCGGCCCGGCCGCGTCGGCCCCGGAGGGCCGACGGCCAAAGACCTGGAGGGCAGAAGATGGGCTCACTGTCCGAGCTGTGGCATGCCACCATCGCGATCCTGGTGCAGCGGGAGGGGGTCAGCCCCGGCTTCGACGCCTGGCTCAAGGGAGCGCGGCCCCTGGCCATGGAAGGGACGTGCCTCCTGGTGGAGGTGCCCGACCCCTTCACCCGGGACTGGGTCCGGGCCCGCTACGGCTCTGCCCTGGACGCGACCCTCTCGTCGCTCACCGGACGGCCCTGCTCCGTGCAGCTGGTGGTGCCCGGGGAGCGCGCCGCCCCTGCCCCGGCCGCACCCCCCGCGCCGGCTCCCGACGGCGCGGCGCGCTCCCCGGAGGAGCCGCCCCCTGCCACGGCGGGCCTCAACCCTCGCTACACGTTCGACACCTTCGTGGTGGGCAACAGCAATCGCTTCGCCTACTCAGCCTGCCTGGGGGTGGTGGCCAACCCCGGCGGCCCCTACAACCCCCTCTTCCTGTACGGCGGGGTCGGCCTGGGCAAGACGCACCTGCTGCAGGCCGTGGCCCACGAGCTGGCCCGCAGCCGGCCCCACCTCAAGGTGCTCTACGTCACCACCGAGGCCTTCACCAACGACCTGGTGGACTCTCTGCAGCGCCGCAGCATGCCGGAGTTCAGAAACCGCTACCGATCCCTGGACGTCCTGCTGCTGGACGACGTGCACTTCGCCGCGGGCAAGGAAAGCACCCAGGAGGAGTTCTTCCACACCTTCAACACCCTGTACGAGGCGGGCCGCCAGATCGTCCTCTCCAGCGACCGTCCGCCGTCGGAGATCCCCAAGCTGGAGGAGCGCCTGCGCTCCCGCTTCGCCTGGGGCCTGCTGGCCGACATCCAGCCCCCCGACTTCGAGACCCGGCTGGCCATCCTGCGCAAGCGCTGCGAGACCGACGGCCTCGAGATGCCCGACGACGTGCTGCGCTACATCGCCGAGGCCATCCGCTCCAACATCCGGGTCCTGGAGGGTGCCCTGCGCAAGGTGGCCACGGCGGCGAAGCTGGCGGGGACGCGCCCCACCGTGGCGCTGGCCACCGAGG
Source organism: Limnochordales bacterium (assembly GCA_036564285.1). Lineage (GTDB taxonomy): Bacteria > Bacillota > Limnochordia > Limnochordales > Geochordaceae > Geochorda. Next base: position 4,493 of record DATCKV010000219.1, on the reverse strand, counting down.
CCCTCCGGGACCTGGCCGAGTCGCAGCACCGAGCCGTGACCATCGAGCGCATCCAGACCCTGGTCAGCGAGCACTTCGGCCTGAGCGTGGCGCAGCTGAAGGGCAAGAGCCGCTCCCGGGAGGTGGCCCTGGCGCGCCAGATCGCCATGTTCCTCTGCCGGGAGCTGACCCAGGCCTCCCTGCCTCACATCGGAGAGCAGTTCGGCGGGCGCGACCACTCCACGGTGCTCCACGCGGTCGACAAGATCGCGAGCCTGGCCCGCCAGGACCCGGCCATCGCGGACCTCCTGCGCCACCTCCGCCAGCGCCTGACCCGGCCGTGAGGGAAGGGCTGTGGGCAGCCCGTTGAAAGCGTGGGATGAGCCATCGACACCCTGGGGAAATCCCCGGCGTTTTTCCACAGCCTCCCGTTCCGGGAGGCCGGAGCGCGTCGTCTTCCCCACCCTCTCCACGACTCGTGTCGGGGGGTCCTCCACAGCCCGCTGCCTCACCCCCGCCCCCTTCACCGGGGCCGGCGGGCCTTTCCACCCTCTGCACAGCCCTTGCTTCTGCGGCTGCTGTGCTATTCGCAGGGGTCCATGGTCCTAGACGCGCGACTCGATAGAAGAAGAAGGGAGTCGAAGCGCCCATGAACGTGGTCTGTCCGCGCGAGCACCTGGCTGCCGCCCTGGCCCTGGCCGAGCGGGCTGCCGCGGTGGGGGAGAATCTGCCCGTGCTGGGCGGCGTCCGCCTGCAAGCCGTCCAGGACCACCTGGAGCTCGCCGCCACGGACCTGGAGATCAGCGTGGCCGCTCGGGTGGCGGCGCGGGTGGAGCAGCCCGGCTCCCGGGTGGTGGACGCCCGCCTCTTCTCGGCCCTGGTGCGCCGGCTCGAGGGGCAGGAGGTGGAGCTGCGCGCCGGCTCGGAGACGAGCACCCTGGAGGTGAGGGCGGGGGGCTCCCGCTTTTCCCTGGTGGCCATGCCCGCCGACGACTTCCCCGAGCTGCCCCGCCTGGACGATGGATGGCGCGTCCAGGTGCCCGCCCGGCAGCTGGAGCAGGCCGTCGCCCAGAGCCGCTTCGCCTGCGCTGCTTCGGACCAGCGCCCCGTGCTGAGCGGGGTGCTGGTGGAGGTAGAGGGGACCCAGCTGCGGCTGGTGGCCACCGACAGCTCCCGGCTGGCCTACCGGGAGGTGGAGGGGGTCGGGGCCAGCCCCTTCGGCAATCCCGGGCTCTTCGTGCCTCGGGTCATCGTGCCGGCCCGGGCTCTGGACGAGGTGCGGCGGATCTGCGCCGGCCTCGAGGACGATGCGGTGGTGATGCTGGCCCTGGGGGAGCGCCTGGCGGTGCTGGAAGCCCCTTCGGCGACCCTGGCCACCCGCCTCATCGAGGGCAACTTCCCGCCGTACCGGCAGGTCTTCCTGGACGGCCTGCCCAGCCGGGTACGCTTCCGGCGCCAGTCCCTCCTGGACGCGGTGCAGCGGGTCGCGCTCCTGAGCCGCAGGGGGCCGGCGGTGGTGCAGATCCAGGTGGACGGGGGCCAGGTGCTCCTGCGCAGCGCGGTGCCCGACGCGGGAGAGGGGGAGGAGCGGGTGGAGGCGGTGGCCGAGGGGCCCGGATTCACCGTGGCGTACCAGGCCCGCTTCCTGGAGGATGTGCTCAAGGCCTTCGGCGCGGAGGAGGTGGAGCTGGAGCTGGGGGATCCCGCCAGGCAGGGGACCTTCCGGATCGCCGGAGATCCGGGCTACCGGTATATAGTGATGCCGTGGCGGACGGGGTGAGCGTCCGGAGGGGAGGCGAGCAGGCCGTGGCAGCGGTCCCCGTCAGCATCCGCGTCGAACCCATCGAGCTGCAGCAGTTCCTCAAGCTCAGCGGGGCCGCCCGCACCGGCGGCGAGGCCAAGACCCTCATCACCCAGGGGCGGGTCAAGGTCAACGGGCTGCGGGAACTGCGCCGCTCCCGCAAGCTCTACCCCGGCGACGAGGTGGAAGTGGCGGGGCGGGGCCAGTTCGTGGTCATCGCCCGGCTCGGTTGAGGTGCGGCTGCTCTCCCTGCGGCTGGTCGACTTCCGCAACTACGCGGGGGCCGAGATGGAGCCGGATCCGTCCCTCAACCTGGTGGTGGGGCCCAACGGCCAGGGCAAGACCAACCTGCTGGAGGCCGTCTGGGTCCTGGGCGGCGCCCGGTCGCCCCGCGCCGCGGAGCAGCGGGAGATGATCCGGTTCGGCCAGCCGCGGGCAGCCGTGTCGGGGAAGGTGCTCCTGGACGAGACGGGGGCCCAGCGGGACCTGGAGCTGGAGCTGCGGGACGGGGCGAGGCTCTTCCGGGTCAACGGCAAAGGGGTCGCCCGCCACGCCGACGTCCTGGGCAGCCTGGCCGCGCTGTGGTTCTCCCCCGACGAGGTGGATGTGGTGCGGGGCGGCCCCGCCCAGCGCCGCCGCTTCCTGGACCTGGCCCTGGCCCAGGCCGACCCTCTCTACCGCGCGGCCCTGCTCCGCTACGCGCACGTGCTGCGCCAGCGCAACCGCCTGCTCCGGGCCGCCGGAGCCAGCGGCTCCGAGGTCCTCCTGGAAGCCTGGGACGAGCAGCTGGCCCAGTTCGGCTCCACGCTGGTGGCCGCGCGGCTGGCCCTGGTGGACTCCCTGCAGGAGCCGGCGGAGCGTGCCTACCGCCGAATGGCCGGCCAGGGGGCCCGGCTCAGGCTCCGCTACCAGGCCCGGCTCGAGATGCCCCCCGGCGGCGTGCCGGATGCTGCCGCGCTGCGGGACGCCATCCGCAGGCGCCTGCAGGCCCTGCGGGCCGCCGAGCTGGCGGGCGGGATGACCTTGGCCGGGCCTCACCGGGACGACCTGGCGGTGCAGGACGGCGAGACGGACCTGCGGCGCTTCGGCTCCCGGGGCCAGCAGCGGATGGCGGCGGTGGCCCTCTTCGTGGCCGCCTGGGGCTGGATGCGGGCCAGGCTCGGGGAGGCGCCGGTGCTGCTGCTGGACGATGCGCTGTCGGAGCTGGATCCCGAACGGAGGAGCCGCCTGCTGGAGGTGCTGCCCGAGGAGGCGCAGACGTTCCTGACGGGAACCGACCCGGCTCTCCTGGAAGAGGCGGCCGACCGGCGAGGCGGCAGCCGGCGGACCTGGAGGGTTTCTGCCGGCCGGCTTGAACTTGTTTCGGGCCGCTGAACGGAGGCGGGTGTCCGTGTACGTTCACCTGGGAGACGACGTGGTGATCCGGGCCCGGGACGTGGTGGCCATCGTGGACCTGGCGGCCATGCAGCGGCGGGGTCTGTCGCTGCACGACATCCTGGGCGCGCCCGATCGGGCCGGCTCCGTCACCTGGGTGGGAGACGGCGCCGGCACCTCCCTGGTAGTCACCCCTGACCGGCTCTACGTCTCGCCCATCTCTCCCCTGACCCTCCGCCGCCGCGCCGGGCTGGGGTGGGCGGCCGAGCGCGACGGGGAGCGAGCCCCCCTGGTGGCGCCTCGAGGCCGCAGGCGGCCGGGGCGGCGCCGGCGGCGGGGGGGCCTGACGCAAACCCCCGGGGTATAATGAGCCTGGGCTGCTTCGGCTCGGGCTCTCGTGGCAGAGGGGGCTTCCCTTGACTCCCGCGCGTGGCGTTCCTCAAAGGGGCAACCGCGTGGCGCCGTACAGCGCCCAGCAGATCCAGGTGCTGGAAGGGCTCGAGGCGGTTCGCCGCCGCCCGGGCATGTACATCGGCAGCACCGACGAGCACGGGCTGCACCACCTCGTCTGGGAGGTGGTCGACAACAGCGTCGACGAGGCGATGAACGGGTTCTGCACCGAGATCGAGGTGCGGATCCACCCCGACGAGTCGCTCTCGGTGGACGACAACGGGCGCGGCATCCCGGTGGAGGTGCACCCGCGAACGGGCCGCCCGGCGCTGGAGACGGTGCTGACCACCCTGCACGCGGGCGGCAAGTTCGGGGAGAACGGCGGCTACAAGGTCAGCGGCGGATTGCACGGCGTCGGCGTCTCCGTGGTCAACGCGCTTTCGGAGTGGCTCGAGGTGCAGGTGCGCATCGGCGGCAAGGTCTACCGCCAGCGCTACCAGCGGGGCCACCCCACGACCCCGGTGGAGCCCGTGGGGGAGACGGACCGCACCGGGACCCTGGTGCGCTTCAAGCCCGACCCGGAGATCTTCGAGACCACCGCGTTCGACTTCGACACCATCTTGCAGCGGCTGCGCAACATAGCCTTCTTGAACGCGGGCCTGGAGCTCCGCCTCGTCGACGAGCGCACGGGCCGCAGCGAGACCCTGCGGTACGAGGGCGGGCTCGTGGAGTTCGTGCGCTACCTCAACCGCAACAAGGAGCCGCTGCACCCCACCGTCATCTACGCCCGGCGGGAGATCTGTCGGAGTGGCTCGAGGTGCAGGTGCGCATCGGCGGCAAGGTCTACCGCCAGCGCTACCAGCGGGGCCACCCCACGACCCCGGTGGAGCCCGTCGGGGAGACGGACCGCACCGGGACCCTGGTGCGCTTCAAGCCCGACCCGGAGATC
>DATCKV010000218.1:0-2564 GCA_036564285.1 Limnochordales bacterium | reverse complement strand
GGCCCGCAGGTTGGCCACGAACTCGTCCACGTCCGCCCGGCTGGCCGTCATCACCAGGCCGCGCAGCTCCCCGTAGAGGGGATGCTCCACGATGACGTCCACCACCCGGCCCCCCAGGTCGCACACCGCGTCCAGCTCGGCCTCGATGTCGTCGGGGCCGTGGCTAACGGCCAGCACCCGGCGGCAGGCGTAGCGGGGGTCGGGGCGGGCCGGCTCCGTCAGCAGATAGCCCCGGGGCGTGGCCAGGATGGGCGCGCCCCGCGCCCGCAGCACGGTCACGTCCTGCACGATGACCTGCCGGCTGACGCCCAGCCGCTCGGCCAGCCGGCCGCCGGGCAGGGGCCCGGCCGACCGGCGCAGCAGCTCCATCAGGGCCTGCCGCCTGGCCTCGGGGCCTCGCTCGGCGGCGGCCGCGCCCGGCCACCGGGCGGCGGCGTCCGGGTGAGGCTGCGCGGGTGCCATCTTGCAATCCCTCCGCTCACCCTTACAATACAGGGCAGACGCCTGACAAGACACCTGTCAAGACCGTTGCGGGGGAAGGGGTGGGGGAGGGTGGCGAAGGAGCGGCGGGCAGGGGCCGTGCTGCTGGCCCTGCTGGTCTTGTCCGCGCACGTGGTGCCCTACACCCTGCTCTCCGGGGTCAAGGCCTGGTACGGGAGCTTCCTCTACTGGACCCTCTTCGCGGTGGCCTCCATCGCGGTCACCGCGTGGATCACGGCCCCCTGGGCGGGCCGGGAGGGGCGGGATCGGCCGTGAGCGCGGCGGCGGTCTGGGCGGCCATGGCCGTCTACGTCGGGCTGGGCACCCTGGTGGCGGCCCTGGCGCGCCGGGGCGTCGCCCAGGAGGTAGAGTCGTACTTCCTGGCCAACCGGCGGCTGGGCGGCGTGGTCTCGGCCCTCAGCTACGCGGCCACCACTTACAGCGCCTTCATGATGGTGGGGCTGGCCGGGCTGACCTACCGGGGCGGCGTCGGCGCGCTGGGCTTCGAGCTGGTCTACCTGTCGGGGCTGTCGCTGGTGGCCTTCTTCGGGCCGCGCTTCTGGGAGGCCGGGCACCGGTGGGGCCTGGTCTCGCCGGCCGAGCTGCTGGCGGTGCGCTACGACAGCCCGCTGCTGGGCGCCGTGGTGGCGGCGGCCTCCGTGCTCTTCCTGATCCCGTATACCTCCGTGCAGCTGACGGGCATCGCGCTGCTGCTGGACCGCCTGAGCGGAGGCGCCATCCCCTTCGGCGCCGGTCTGCTGGTGGCGGCCGCGGTGGCCATCGCCTGGGCCTGGATGGGCGGGCTGAGGTCGGTGGCCTGGACCGACGCGGTGCAGTCGCTGATCATGCTGGGCACGGCCCTGGTGGTGACGGTCCGGGTGACGGAGGCCCTGGGCGGCCTCGGTGGGCTCTTCGCCCGCCTGGAGGCGGAGGCGCCCGACTGGCTGGCCGTACCGGGCAACGGCTACTTCACCTGGCAGACCTTCGTGGGGCTGTCGCTGCCTTGGTTCTTCTTCGCCATCTCCAACCCCCAGGTCTCCCAGCGCCTCTTCACGCCGCGGGACCTGGGCGCGATGCGGCGGATGCTCCTGGGCTTCCTGGCCTTCGGGCTGCTCTACACCCTCGTCTCCATCCTCTGGGGCCTGGCGGGCCGGCTGCTCCTGCCCGGCCTGCCCAATCCCGATCTGGTGACGCCCGCCCTGCTGGCCTCGCCCCACGTGCCGCCCGCGGCGGCCCTGCTGGCCCTCATCGGCATCACGGCCGCGGCCATCTCCACCATCAACTCCATCCTGCTGACCCTCTCGTCGATGGTGGCCCGGGACCTCTTCCGGCCTCTGTGGAGGCGGGCCGACGACCGGCTGCAGCTGGCCGTGGGCCGCACCTCCATCCTGGTTATCGCCGGCCTGGCTCTGCTCTTCGCCCGGTCGCAGGGAGGCCTCATCGCCCTGCTCTCGGTGGCGTCGTCGGCGGGGCTGCTGGTCACCGTGCCCGCTCTGGTGGGCGCCTTCTACTGGCCCCGGGGCACGGCCGCGGGGGCCCTGGCCAGCGTGGTGGCGGGCGGGGCGGTGGTGCTGGTCACCCAGTGGGGCAGCCTGCGGCCCCTGGGCCTCTGGCCCGGGGTGTGGGGACTGGCCGTGGCGGCGCTGGCCTTCGTAGGCGTCAGCCTCCTGACGGGCCCGGCCCCGGCCCGGGCCCGCGACTTCGTGCGGGGGCTGGGCCAGCCGGCCTGACGCCCCCGCCCCGGCGTGCCCGGCTCACGCCAGCAGGCTGCGGGCGATGACCAGGCGCTGGATCTGGTTGGTGCCCTCGTAGATCTGGGTGATCTTGGCGTCGCGCATCATGCGCTCGACAGGGTGCTCCTTGATGTAGCCGTAGCCGCCCAGCAGCTGGACCGCGTCCGTGGTCACCCGCATGGCCACGTCGGAGCAGAAGAGCTTGGCCATGGCCGCGTAGCGGTTGACCTCCGGGGGCAGGCGGCCGTAGCCGTGCTCCTGGATGAGGCGGCAGGCGTAGTAGAGCAGCTGGCGGGCCGCCTCCACCTGGGTGGCCATGTCGGCCACCATGAACTGCAGCCCCTGGAACTC
>DATCKV010000217.1:0-4806 GCA_036564285.1 Limnochordales bacterium | reverse complement strand
GTCAGGCTGAACTGCCCGGCCGCCAGGAGGCAGGCGGCCAGCGTGGTCAACACCAGCGCCCGGTCGGCCAGGAAGAGGCGCGGCGCCTCCCAGAACGACGGCACCGGCTGCGGCACGCGGGCCGGCAGGGCAGGGGCCTCGGGCTCGGCGGCCCCCGCCAGCCCCGCCCAGGTGACCAGGCCCGCCAGGGTACAGCCGGCTGCGGCCAGCAACAGCGCGGCCCGCCATCCGTACCGCCCGGCGGCCCAGGGCAGCACCAGCGCCCCGGTCAGGCCCCCGATGGGCAAGCCGGCCTGGCGGACGCCCATGGCCAGCCCCCGCTCCCGGGCGGGGAACCACCCCATGACGGCATGGCTGCCCGCCACCTGGCTGGAGGGGAAGCCGACGCCGGCCGCGGCCAGCAGCAGCGCGAGCGCGGGCAGGGAGGGCGCCCGGGACGCCGCCGCCGTCAGCAGGCCCGTCGTCACGGCGCCGGCCGCCATCACGTGGCGCTCGCCCCAGCGGTCCGTCGCGAGGCCCGTCAGGTAGAAGGCCAGAAGCGCCCCCAGGTCGAAGGCCCCCAGCACGGCGCCGGTCTGGGGCAGCGACAGCCCCAGGTCGGCGCGCACGAAAGGGGCGAGGGCGGGCAGTCCGAAGCGCACCAGCGTCAGCCCGGCCTGCTGCAGGGTGGCCACGGCCAGGAGCCACCAGCGCAGGGGCGGGGCGGGAGCGTCGGAGGTCTGCGGGTGCATGATCCCACGCGTACGCCGCCGTCGGCGGCTTTCCTCCCCCCGGGGACGCAGGCGGCGGGCCGCCGCTTTACCCCGCCCGCCGCAGTTGCTAAAGTGGTCCGGGAGGCGATGCGGGGAGTTTGGCGGCGCATCGAGAGCAGCCGGCTCGCAGCCCGCTGGTGGAGGCCGTCATGGAGGCCGCCTGGCGGCAGCCGGCCGTCTTCCACACCCCCGGCCACAAGCGGGGCCGCTGGGTGCCGGAGGTCTGGCCCGCGGGCGCCGGGGTGCCCTGGGCCTGGGACGGCGGCGATGCCGTCTGGGATCCCCAGCACGGCGACGACCTCCAGGAGGCTTCCCAGCAGGCGGCCAGGCTGGCGGCCCGGCTGTGGGGCAGCGAGCGGGCCTGGCTCCTGTGGAACGGCGCCACGGCCGGGGTGCAGGCCATGATCCTGGCCGGGGTGCCTGCGGGCGGACGCCTGCTGATGCCCCGCCTGGTGCACCGCTCGGCCATCGACGCGCTGGTGCTGGCCGACGCCGTGCCGGTGTTCGTCGCCCCCCGGTGGCTTCCCGGGTGGGGGCTCCCGCTGCCCCCGGCTCCCCAGGACCTGCCCCGGGAGCCGTCCGTCGACGCCGTGCTGGTGACGAGCCCCACGTACGAGGGCATCTGCACGGACCTGGCGGCCGTCGCACAGGTGGTGGGGCCGCTGCCCCTGCTGGTGGACGAGGCGCACGGCGCGCACCTGGCCTTCTACCCGCCGCCGGCTCCTCCCACCGGCATCGGCAGCGGCGCGCACCTGGTGGTGCACGGCGTCCACAAGACCCTCCCGGCGCTGACCCAGGCGGCCCTGCTGCACCGCACCCGCGCGCCGGGCGGGCCCGACGCCGACCGGGTGGACCGGCTGCTGGCGGCCCTGCAGAGCACGAGCCCGCAGCCGGCGCTGCTGGCCTCCCTCGACGCCGCGCGCGTGGAGATGGAGCGTCATGGGCCCGAGCGCGTCGGGCGCGCCGTGGAGCTGGGGCGCCAGGCCCGGGCCGCCATCGAGTCGGCGGGGCCGTACCGGTGCCTGGCGCCGGGCGACCTGCCGGCCCCCTTTCGGCTGGACGAGACCCGGGTCACGGTGGACGTCTCGGCCCTGGGGCTGTCGGGCTGGGAGGCGGCGCGGCGGCTGCGCCGGCAGCACGGGGTGTGGCCCGAGATGGCCGGCGAGCGCCACCTGGTCTTCATCCTGACGGGCGCCGACGACGAGGTCAGCGTACAGGCGCTGGCCTCGGCACTGGCGGCCCTGGGCCGAGAGGCCCGCGCCGGCGCCCGCGCGGCCGCCGCCGGCGGGCGGAGGGCGGCCGAGCCTGCCGTGCCGCCGGCCGGCCCGCTGGTGATGCGGCCCCGCCAGGCGGCCCTGGGCCCGGCCCGGCGGGTCCGCTGGGAGGAGGCGGCAGGGCGGGTGTCGGCCGCCACCGTCACCCCGTACCCCCCCGGCACGCCCCTCTCGATTCCCGGGGAAATGATCACGCAGGAGGTGGCCTCCTTCGCCCTGGAGATGTCGAGCCGGGGCGCCCTGCTGCGGGGCTGCCCGGGCTCCGGGCGGGAGGTGTGGGTGGTCGACGCATGAGCCGTACGAAGGTGGTGAGGGGCTGATTGCCCGCCATCAAGCCTGCTGCACGCCGTGAGGTCGTGGACAACCTCGCGCAGCTGCTGGAGGTGCTGCCGCCCCACATCCGGGCCGAGGTGGAGGCCCTGGAGCGCCTGCACGAGCTGCTGGAGATCGTGCTGGACCTGGGGCGCCAGCCCGAGGCCCGCTTCCCCGACGGCTTCGTCTACCTCAGCGACGACTTCGTGACCCGCGAGGACATCGACTACGTGGTGAAGCGGGTGGGGCAGTTCGGCCAGGACAACCGCGCCGGCATCGAGCGCACGCTGCACCGCATCTCCGCCATCCGCAACCGCAACGGCGACATCATCGGGCTCACCTGCCGGATCGGGCGGGCGGTCTTCGGCACCATCGACATCATCCAGGACGTGGTGGAGTCAGGCCGCAACATCCTGCTGCTGGGGCGCCCGGGCGTGGGCAAGACCACCATGCTGCGGGAGGTGGCCCGGATCCTGGCGGACCAGTTCAACAAGCGGGTCATCGTGGTGGACACCTCCAACGAGATCGCCGGCGACGGCGACATCCCCCACCCCGCCATCGGCCACGCCCGCCGCATGCAGGTGCCCAGGGTGGACCTGCAGGCCCGAGTCATGATCGAGGCCGTGGAGAACCACATGCCCGAGGTCATCGTCATCGACGAGATCGGCACGGAGCAGGAGGCGCAGGCGGCCCGCACCATCGCCGAGCGCGGCGTGCAGCTGGTGGCCACCGCGCACGGCAACACCCTCGACAACCTGGTGCTCAACCCCACCCTCTCCGACCTGGTGGGCGGCATCCAGGCCGTTACCCTCAGCGACGAGGAGGCCAAGCGGCGCGGCACCCAGAAGACGGTGCTGGAGCGCAAGGCGCCGCCCACCTTCGACGTGGTGGTGGAGATCCACGACCGGGACCGGCTGGCCATCCACCACGACGTGGCCACCACCGTGGATCTGATGCTGCGGGGCATCGAGCCCACGCCCGAGGTGCGGGTGCGGGCCCCCGACGGCACCATCCAGGTGGAGCAGCCCGCGCCCAGGCCGGCGCCGGAGGGCGCCGACAGCCGCTTCGACGCCCGCCCGCCCGCCGAGCTGCCGTCCGTCGAGGGGGGCGGCGGGGGCCGCAGCTTCGTGGCGGCCAGGGAGGTCCGGCCCGGAGCCCGGGACGGCCAGACGCCGCCCTCTCCCTCGCGCCTGTGGGGCGGCACCCGCCCGGCCCGCATCTTCCCCTACGCCGTGAGCACCGCCCGGCTGCAGAAGGCCCTGGCGTCCATCCCCGTGCCGGTGCAGATCACCCAGGACCTAGAGTCCGCGGACATGGTGCTCACCATCAAGGGGCAGTACCGCAAGATGCCGAAGCGGCTCAAGGAGGCCGAGCGGCGGGGGCTGCCCATCCACGTCATCCGCTCCAACACCCTGACGCAGATGGAGCAGTTCCTGGAGCGCACCTTCCTGAGCCCGGAGGACGCCAGCGCCTTGATGGAGGCCCAGCGGGCCGTGGAGCAGGCCCGGCAGCTGGCCCGGCCCGTGGAGCTGCGTCCGCAGTCGGCCTACATCCGCAAGCTGCAGCACGAGCTCATCGAGCGTTACAACCTGCGCTCCACCAGCATCGGGGAGGAGCCCAACCGCCGGGTCCTGGTGCTGCCCGAGGAGATCCGATGAGCCGCCGGGGGCTCCTCGTCACCCTGGAGGGGCTTGACGGCACGGGCAAGAGCACCCAGGCGCGGCTGTTGGCCCGGTGGCTGCGCCGGGGCGGCCTGCAGGTGGCCCACACCCGGGAGCCGGGGGGCACCCCTCTGGGGCGCCGGCTGCGCGCCCTGCTCCTGCATCGGGGCGCGGCGGAGGAGACCCCGGTGCCCGAGGCCGAACTCCTGCTGCTGATGGCGGATCGGGCCCAGCACGTGGCCCGGGTGCTCCGGCCCCAGCTGGAGCGGGGCGTGGTGGTCATCTGCGAGCGGTACGCGGACTCGTCGGTGGCCTACCAGGTCTTCGGCTCCGGGGTCGACGCCGGCCTGGTGGATCGCCTCAACGGCTGGGTGACGGGCGGTCTGGAGCCCGACCTCACCTTCTGGCTGGATCTGCCGGTAGGAGAGCGGCTCGGCGCGAGCGGGCCGTCGATTCCGGATCGGATCGAGGCCCGGGGCCTCGACTTCTTTCTCCGGGTGCGGGAGGGGTACGCGGCCCTGGCCGAGCGCCATCCTGCCCGCATCGTGCGGATAGACGTGGCGGGCAAGGGCCGGCAGGCCGTGCAGGCCGAGATCCGGGCGGAGCTGGTGAGGCGGCTGGGGCGCCGCCTGGAGGCCCTGGGATGGGAGGCGCGGGTGCGGCGATGAAGCTCCTGGTAGCCGTGGTGCAGGATCAGGATGCCCCCGCGCTCATGGCGCGCCTGATCGAGCGAGGCTTCGGCGCCACCAAGCTGGCCAGCACCGGGGGGTTCTTGCGCGAGGGCAACACCACCCTGCTGGTGGGGGT
>DATCKV010000216.1:0-10980 GCA_036564285.1 Limnochordales bacterium | reverse complement strand
GTGCCGTAGACGTCGTTGTCCATGGTCTTGGGGATGCCGATGACGGGCACGCCTTCCTTGTCGAGCCGCACGCTGTAGCTGAGGGTGTCGTCGCCCCCGATGGTGACCAGCACGTCGATGCCCAGGTGCTCGATGACCTTGAGGATGTAATCGGTGTAGTCGCGGGTGCCCTTTTCGTCGACCACCTTGCCCCAGGAGAGGGACTTGAGGAATCCGGGGGCCGAGTTGGGGTCCACGTTTTGAGGGTTGGTACGGGACGTATGCAGGATCGTGCCGCCCGTGCGGTCGATGGTCCGCACGTCGTGGCGGCTCAGCTCCCGGACGTAGTAGTCGCGGGTGGAGGGTTCGTCGAGGTTGTAGTGCAAGAGCCCGGCCCACCCGCGCCGGATCCCCAGGACCCGGTACCCGGCGTCCAGGGCTCCCAGCACCACCGCCTTGATGCACGGGTTGAGGCCGGGTACGTCGCCCCCGCCGGTCAGCACCGCGATGGTCTTGCGCATCACGTGCATCCCTCCACCGGGAAGGTGTTGTTAGGAATCAACTTGACTCCCACTCCCGAGGCGGCCCGGCGCTGCGGCGCCGCCTCCTTGATACCCGATTACATCCCTCCCGATTCGGAAACCTTCCGGACCCTTCGGGACGGGAGCGCCACCTTTCGAAAGGGATTCCAAACAGCTCCAGCGGCCCCGGCCCTCGGGCAGGGGCGGCGCCGGGATCCGTCGAATGGGAGAGCCGACGCTCCCGCCTGGAGCCGCACCGATGCCGGACGAAGGGCGCTCCCCCACAGGCCATCCCTCCGGGCGCCGCCGCCCGCTGCAGCGTATCGTGGTGGCGCCTGACTCGTTCAAGGGAAGCGCCTCGGCCCGGGAGGTGGCCGAGGCCGTCGCCGAGGGGCTTCGCCGGGGGCTGCCCGGCGTGCAGGTGGAGACCGTGCCCATGGCCGATGGGGGCGAGGGCACGGTGGAGGCCGTGGTGGCGGCCACCGGGGGCCGCTACGTGGAGGTGGAGGCCACGGGGCCGCTGGGGGAGCCCGTGCGCGCCCGCTTCGGCCTGCTGGGCGACGGCGCCACGGCCGTCATCGAGATGGCGGCGGCGTCGGGCCTGCCTCTGGTGCCGCCCGAGCGGCGCAATCCCATGGTAGCCACCACCTACGGCACGGGCCAGCTCATCCGCGCCGCCCTGGACCGGGGCGCGCGCCGCCTCATCATCGGCATCGGCGGCAGCGCCACCGTCGACGGGGGCGTGGGCATGGCGCAGGCGCTGGGAGCCCGGTTCCTGGACGCCCGCGGCCGGGAGCTGGGGCCCGGCGGCGGGGCGCTGGAGCGCCTGGAGCGCATCGATCTGTCGGGTATGGACCCCCGGGTGCGCGCCGCCGAGATCCTGGTCGCCTGCGACGTCACCAACCCCCTGTACGGCCCCGAGGGGGCGGCTCCCGTCTTCGGGCCCCAGAAGGGCGCGACCCCCGAGATGGTCGCGCGGCTCGACGCCAACCTCCGGCGCCTGGCGGAGGTCATCCGCCGCGATCTGGGCGTCGACGTCTCGACCCTGCCGGGGGGCGGCGCGGCCGGCGGGCTGGGCGCGGGGCTGGTGGCCTTCTGCGGGGCGCACCTGCGGCCCGGGGTGGAGCTGGTCATGGAGGCAGTGGGCCTGGAGGGACGGCTGCAGGGAGCCGACCTGGTGGTGACGGGCGAAGGCGCCCTGGACCGCCAGACCCCCTTCGGCAAGACGCCCGCGGGGGTGGGCCGGCTGGCGCGGCGCCTGGGCATCCCGGCCGTTGCCATCGTCGGCAGCATCGGCGAAGGCGTGGACCGGGAGACCCTGGAGGCGTGCGGGCTGGCGGGCATCGTCTCCATCGTGCCCCGCCCCATGCCGCTCGAGCAGGCCATGCGGCAGGCGGTGCCGCTCTTGCTCGAGGCGGCCGAGCGGCTGGCCTGGCTCTTGCAGGTGTGAGGACCCGAGGCCGGGGCCCGGGCACCCGTGGTAGAATGGCGCCAGGACCGTACAGGCGGGGGGAGACCCTTGGAGCTGTCGCCGCAGCAGCAGGAGAGCGTCGCCCTGGTGCGCCGGTGGGTGCAGGAGGGCCGTCCCCTGCGCCCGCTCTGCCAGGACGTGGTGTCGCACCTGCGCTCCCGCTACCCGCGCTACAACTGGGTGGGCGTCTACATGGTCGAGGGCGCCGTGCTGCGCCTGTGGGCGTGGGACGGGCCCGCCCCGACCCAGCACGTGGAGATCCCCCTGCACACCGGCATCTGCGGCTGGGCCGCCTCCACGGGCCAGATCGCCAACGTGCCCGACGTCCACCGGGACCCCCGCTACCTGCAGTGCTTCCTGCACACCCGCAGCGAGCTGGTGGTGCCCATCCGGCGGGGCTCCACCGTCTACGGCGAGATCGACATCGACAGCGACACGCCGGCCGCCTTCGGGCCGCAGGACGAGGCTTTCGTTCAGGCCCTGTGCGACCTGCTGGCCGAGCGGGCCGCCGCCGAGGCGCTGGCGGGCCACCGGCCGGGCGCCTGAGCAGGCCGCCGCGGGGCTGCCCGGAGCGCGTGACCTGCGCCGCGGGGCCACGCGTTTTTTTGACGAAAGGGCTTCGGAGACGGGTGGCGAATGGCCGTCGCCGCCGAAGGGGGTGCCGCCCATGCCGGGCAGGAGCCGCCGGCGTCTGGCGTTCCTGGTGGCCGTCGTCGCAGCGCTGACCGTGACCGCCCGGGGCGCCGAGGCGTCGTTCTCGGTGCGCCAGGGCCGCCTCGACAACGGCCTGGAGATCTACGTCTACGAAGACGCCACCGTGCCGCTGGTGTCGGTCTCGGTGTGGTACCGGGTGGGCTCCCGGGACGAGCCTGTGGGCCGCCGGGGCATGGCTCACCTGATGGAGCACATGATGTTCAAGGGCTCGGCCCGGGTCGGCCCCGAAGAGCACGGACGGCTCATCCAGGAGGCCGGGGGCGTGGCCAACGCGTTCACCACCACCGACGCCACGGTCTACTGGGAGAAGGTGCCCGCCTCGCAGCTGCCCCTGGCCCTGGCCCTGGAGGCCGAGCGGATGGCCAACCTGGTCATCACGCCCGAACACCTGGCCTCGGAGCGAGAGGTGGTCAAGGAGGAGTACCGCCTGCGGGCCCAAAACGACCCCATCGGGCTGGCCCTGGATCGCTTCCACGCCATGCTCTTCGAGGGCACCCCCTACGCCTGGACCCCGGCGGGCTTCCTGGACGACCTGGATCAGGTGACGGTGGACGATCTGGAGGCCTTCTACCGGCGCTACTACGTGCCCAACAACGCGGTGCTGGTGGTGGCCGGCGACACCACCCTGGAAGAGGTCATGAGCCTGGCCGAGCGCTACTTCGGCCCCATCCCGGCCGGGCCGGAGCCGCCCAGGCCTGCCGTGGCCTTCGAGGCCCCACGCCGGGACGCAGGCGAGTCCGCTCAGCCCCTGGGGCGCTTCGCACCCCTGCCCATGGCCATCCAGGTGCCGGGCATCCTGGCCGGCTACGCGGTGCCGGGGGCAGCCAGCCCGGACCAGTATCCCCTGGCAGTGGCCGCGCTGGTGCTGAGCGGCGGCGAAAGCGCCCGGCTGCACCAGCGCCTGGTGCGCGAGCGCCAGGTGGCCGTCTTCGCCTCGGGGGGCATCCTGGGCTACGCCGACGCGGGCGCCCTGGTGGTCTTCAGCTTCTACCTGCCCGGCCGCAGGCCCGAGGAGCAGGTCGATGCGCTGCTGGCCGAGGTGGAGCGCCTGGCTCAGGAGCCGCCCACGCCCGACGAGCTGGAGCGGGCCCGCAACCAGCTGGCCGCGTCGGTGGCGTTCCAGTTCGACTCCCTGGACGGCGTCGCCAACCTCATCGGCTCGGCGGTGGTGGTGGAGGGCGGCATCGAGGCCTTCACCAGGGGGATCCAGCCCTATCTGGACGTGACGGCCCAGCAGGTGCAGGAGGCGGCCCGCCGCTACCTGGTGCGCGCCAACGCCACGGTGGTGGCCGTGGTGCCCGAGGCCGCAGGCGGCCCGGGCCAGCCGTGAGGCCAGGAGGTGGTCGGCCGTGAGCCTCTCCCTCGATAGTCCCGCAGTCATCCTCCTCAGGCGGGCGTCCCGGTGGATGCAGGCGGCGGCGCTGTTCGTCGCCCTGGCGGCCATGCTGGCAGCGACGGCGGGCGCCGCGGCTGCGGCTTCCGCCGAGCGCGCCCCGGCGGTCTGGCTGCCGCCCATCCCGGAGGTGGCGCGCCCGCAGGAGGTGCGGCCCGTCGCGCTGCCGCCCGTCACCACCTTCACCCTGGACAACGGCCTGGAAGTGGTGGTGGTGGAGCGGCGGGACCGGCCCCTGGCCTACGTGCTGCTGTCGGTGCCCGCGGGCGCCGTCCAGGACGACCCGGCTCTGCCGGGCGTGGCGCGCATGACGGCCGCGATGCTGACCAAGGGCACCGCCGGCCGCAGCGCCGTCGACATCGCCCGCGCCATCGAGTCGGTGGGAGGGCGGCTGGACGCCGCCGCCTCGGCGGAGGAGGCGCAGGTGTCCGCAGCGGTGCTGGCGCGCCACGTCCCCCTGGCCCTGGAGCTGGTGGCCGACGTGGTGCAGCACCCCACCTTCCCCGCGGGGGAGCTGGCCATCCTGATGCAGCAGGTGCAGGCCAGCGTGCAGCAGCAGTTTGACGATCCGGGCACCCTGGCCTCCCGGCACGCCGACCAGCTGCTCTACGGCGACCGGCACCCCCTGGGGCACTTCCCGACGGTGGACGAGCTGGAGGCCATCACGCCCGAGCGCCTCGCCGACTTCCACCGCCGCTACTACACCCCCCAGGGCAGCCGGCTGCTGGTGGCAGGCGATGTGGAGCCGCAGCAGGTGCGGGATCTGGTGCAGCGCTACTTCGGCGGGTGGCAGGCTCCGACTGCAGCTCGCCGGCCTCTGCCGGAGGCGGTCCGGCTCGACCAGACCCGGGTGCGCTTCGTGGAGTGGCCGGGTCAGACCCAGGTGCGCATCGAGCTGCGCCAGCCGGGGCCGCCGGCCACGGCCGACGACTGGCTGGCCGTCTCCGCCTACAACTACGTCCTGGGCGGGGGCGGCTTCGCGTCGCGCCTGATGGAGGTGGTGCGGTCCCGTCTGGGCCAGACCTACGACGTGCACACCCTCTACGAGGCCCGGGCCTTCCCCGCGCACTTCGCCCTGTCCACTTTCACCCGCACCGAGGAGGTCTGGTCCACCCTGGAGGTGCTCCGGTCGGAGCTGCGGCGCTTCTACGACCAGGGCATCACGGCCGACGAGCTGGAGCAGGCCCAGCGCTTCTTCATCCTGGGCTATCCCATGGCCCTGGAGACCCTGGCCGACGTGGCGGAGCGCATCGACCGCGCGCTGGGCCTGGGGCGGGGGCTCGAGTGGGTGTCGGAGTATCCCGTGCGGGTGGCGGCGCTGACGGTGGACGAGGTCAACGCGGCCGTGCGGCGCCACTTCGACCCCGAGCGCTTCGCCGTCGTGCTGCTGGGTGACCCGAAGGTGCTGGAGTCGGCCCCCGACACCATCTGGGGCGTGCCCCTCTCCCGGGTCCAGCGGGTGGGGCGGACCGAGGTGCCTAAGCCGTAGTCAGCTCCGGCTCCCGCCCGGAGCGCCGGGCCGGGTCCAGGGTCAGCGTCGGCCACGGGACCACGGCCCGCAGCCGCTCCCCCTCGGGCATCCCGGCCTCCCGCACCCGGCGGCAGGTCTCCTCGGCGTGGCGCAGGATGGCCGCCACGTCCAACCCCAGGTACGCGTCGGGGTAGCGGGCCAGGTAGCGGGGCACCTTCCCCATCTGCAGCAGCACGCCCCGAGGGTTGCCCCGCTGGGCGTGGACGAAGGCGCTGGCGTAGATGATGAGGCCGTGGTAGAAGTCGCTGCGGTTGGCCCGCCAGGCCTCCTCCAGCGCCTCGTGGGCGTGCCAGTAGCGGCCGGCGTTGACCAGCTCCACGAAGCGCACCAGCGCCTCCGGCCACCGGACGCCGCCGGTGTCCGCGGCTTGAGGCGCCAACCGTCGCGCCCCCTTTCCGCTCCGCAGCGCCTGCAGCGCCTGCCGGACGAGCCGATCCCGCTCCGCCCGCCGCAGGCAGTCCTCATGCAGCTCCCGGGCCAGCCGGTAGTCGAAGTAGAGCCCCACCGCCGGTCGCCCCCCTCGCCCTTTCGGCTCTCCGGGGGGCATGGTAGCGGCCCCGGGCTCCGCCCCACATCCGCCGGGGCGGCGAAAGGCACTGCGACTCCCGGCGGACGCCGCGCTCCACCCCAGGATGGAGGCGGCTCAGAGGCCCTGCCGGACGGCGAGCAGGGCGGCCTGGGTGCGGTCAGCGACGCCCAGCTTCTGCAGGATGCGGGTGACGTGCGACTTGACCGTCGCCTCCGTCACGTACAGCCGGCCGGCGATCTGCGCGTTGCTCAATCCCTGGGCGAGCAGGCGCAGCACCTCCCGCTCCCGGGGCGTCAGGGCGTCCAGCGGGCTCACCGGCTCCCGGGGGGGCCGGGTGGCCCGGCGCACCACTGCGCCCGCCACCCCCGCGCTGAGGTAGACCTGCCCGGCCGCCACGGCCCGGATGGCCCGCACCAGCTCCTCGGGGCTCACGTCCTTGAGCAGGTAGCCGGCCGCCCCGGCCTCCAGGGCCGGCAGCACCTTCTCCTCCTCCGAGAACCCCGTCAGCACCAGGCACCGCACCTCCGGCGCCTCGCGGCGCAGGGCGCGGATGACCTCGATGCCTGGCGGCAGGCCGGGAGGCGCGTCGCCCGCGGCCGGCGACCCGGCCGGCATCACCAGGTCCAGGAGCACCACGTCCGGCCGCAGCCGCTTCGCCAGCGCCACGGCCGCGGCCCCGTCGGCCGCCTCGCCGGCCACCTCGATGTCGGGGTGCGTCGCCAGGAAGAGGCGCAGGCCGCTCCGCACCACCGCGTGGTCGTCGGCCAGCAGCACGCGGATGCGCCGCCCCCCGCCCCCCGGCGGCGGGGCAGTCGGCAGCGGGCGAGGCTCAAGGGGGCGCTCCACGACCCGGTTCCCCCTCCGTGCCGCCCTGGGACGCTCCGCCCAGGGGAATCCAGGCCTCCACCCGGGTGCCGGTCCCGATGCGGGAGCGGATCCGCAGCCCGCCTCCTGCCAGGCGGCACCGCTCCGCCATGATGGCCAGCCCGCCGCCCTCGCCCCGGGCCCGGCGCACGTGGAAGCCCTGCCCGTCGTCGGCCACGACCAGGCTCAGCCGCCGGCCGGTGGCGCGAAGGCTGACGCGCACGGTGCGCGCCCGGGCATGCCGCAGGGCGTTGTGCAGGGCCTCCTGGGCCACCCGCAGCAAGGCATCGGCCCTGCCGGCATCCACGGGGGCGTCTGGGTCCAGCCGGCCCGGCTCCCACAGCACGGCCACGCCCATGCGGCGCGCCAGCGGGTCCGAGCGGCTGAGCGACTCCAGCGCCGCCGCCAGATCCCCCACGGTGTGGAGCGCCGGCCCCGGCCGGCCCGACGGGCGCATCTCCCGCACCAGCCGCCGCATGTCGGCGAGCGTCGCCCGGGCCCGCTCCTGGGCCTCCTCCAGGGCCAGCCTGGCCTCCTCGGCCTGTCCCGCCTCCAGGTGCTGGCGGCTCGCGGCCAGCAGCATGGTCAGGGAGAAGAGGTTCTGGCTGACGGTGTCGTGCAGGTCCCGGGAGAGCCGGTGCCGCTCCTCCACCCGGGCCAGCTCCCGGGCTCGCTCCATGAGGCGCGCGTTGGCCACGGCGAGGGCCAGGTGGTCGGCCAGGGCGCGCAGGGCGTCCCGCTCTCCGGGCCCCCAGAGCTCGGAGCCGGCGCGCTCCAGCATGACGCAGCCCAGCCCCTGGCGGCCCAGCGCGACGGGCAGCACCGCCCACACCGCCTCCGGCCGGGCGCCCCGGGCCGCGCGCTGGCCGAAGTGCGGCCGTCCCGTCCGCCAGCAGGCGCCCAGCAGGCCCCGGGGCGAGACGAGCTCGCCCGGCCTGGCCGCGGCGGCCGGCAGCCGCTCTCCCGGCCGGGCCTCGACGGCCGCCAGGCGCAGGTCCTGGCCCTCCCCCAGGGCCACCCACACCCGATCCACGGCCAGATGGGCCAGGCAGGCCCGGGCGAAGCGGCGGGCCACCACCTCCACCGGCGTCCCCACGCCGGGGCCGGGCTCCGCCAGGCCCCGCACCACGCGGTCCACCGACTCGAAGGCGGCGCCCCTCCGCCGCTGCTCCGAGAAGAGCCGGGACCGCTCCAGTGCGGTGCCCAGGTGCTCGCCCACCGCGGTCAGCAGGCTGAGCGCCGCCTCGTCGAAGAGGGACTCGCCCTCGGCGGCCACGTTGAGCACGCCCAGCACCCCGCTGCTGGCCCTCAGGGGGACGCTGGCGTGGTACACGAGCCCGCCCCGATCGCCGCTGGCCTCCTGAAGCCGGCTGCACTCCACCACGTTGACGGCCTCGCGCAGGCGCCCGCCGTAGAAGAGGTAGAAGCAGTCGCACGTGCCCTGCCGCAGCGGCCTCATCCGCTCCACCTGGAGCGCGGGCGGCAGGCCGTGGGCGGCGGCGAAGACCAGGCGTCGGCCGGTTCGCCCCTGCAGGAAGAGCCACGCCGTGCGGAGGCCCAGGAGCTCGGTGACGAGGCGCAACACCTCGTCGAAGGCCGACTCGATGTCGACCCGGGAGTTGAGGAGCCGGGCGATTTCGCCCAGCACGACCAGCGCGCCGCGGCCGCTCCGGTCGGGCTCGTCCGGGCTACCCGGGCCGGGCGAGGGGCGAGCGCCGGGCACGCCGGTCACCCCGGCGCGGCTAGGCGGGCGGAGCCGGCCGACCCCTGCTGGGCCTGCCGGGCGAGGCGGTAGACGGGCATGAGCCGAGTCAGGGCCTCCAGCGCCCGGTCCAGGAAGGCCTCGGCGCTCAGGCCCAGCACCTCTTCCCGGGGCCAGGCCAGCGCCACCATCAGATCGCCCCGGCTCCTGCGGCGCAGCCCGCCCGCCAGCCGCGCCAGCTCCGCCTCGGACAGCGCCCGGGTGGCCACGCCCGACTCGGCCAGGTGGTCGTCCTTCCAGACCGCCTCGGGCGGCAGGACAGTCCGCAGCGCCGCGCCCCGCTCCGCCAGCAGGTCGGCCAGGTGGCCCCGGAAAGGCGCCTCATAGATGGCCCCCGCCTGGACGAAGACCTGGCGGGCCGAGATCCCCAGCTCCAGGTGCGGGTGCTTCTTGTAGCCGCGCAGCGAGGGCGACCAGGCGCACCAAGTCTGGTCGGGCGGGTTGACGGTGCGGCGGGCATGCTGGGCTACGTAGGGGTACAGGGTCTCGCCGGCCCGCTCGGACAGGGCCGGAGCCAGGCGGTCGGCGATGGCCTCCAGCAGGGGCCGCACGTGGCGGCGGATGGCCTCCATGCGGCCCGCGAAGTCGGGCACGGCCATGGCCTCGAACGCGCTCGGACTCCACCCTGCGAAGGCGGGTGCCGCACGGCTCTGGCCAACGCTGGCGTCCATGGCAGGCTCCTTCGCGTCAGGCTCCCTCATGGGCTGTCAAAGTATAGCGCACGCTACCGGCGGGGTGAGGCCCGTGGAGTGGGAGCAAGCGGAGGCCGGCGGCCGGCGGCGCGCCCACCGCGGGGCGGATCGGCAGGAGGTCATCCGCCAGGTGCTCCGCTACGTGACCGAACATCCCGAGTCGTTCGCCAGCCTGGCCGTCTGCCGCCGGGCCCTGGGCAGCGAACCCGACGGCGGGCAGGTGGACGAGGCGACCCGGGCCCGCCTGGAGGCCCGCCTCGAGACGGTGCCCGACGACGAACTGGAGGCGTACTACTACATCATCTCGTGAGGGACGCCTCCGGGCGCCGGGCCGGCCGATGACCCCCCACGGCCGCGGCCGGCGCTGCCACCTCCACCCCCAGAAGGCCCCTGCTGCCAGGGCGGGAGCCCCGGCCTGACGCGGGGCGCTCACCCCGCCCCACCCCGCCCGGTCAGTTCCGCCGCAGCAGGAGACGGGCCGCGCTTGTGGAAAGCAACGCCGCTCTGTCCCGGTCCGGAAGCGGCCGTCGGGCCACGAGGGGAGTGGAGTCGACCGATGCACAGGTCCATTCGCAACCGATGGCTTCGGGCTGCGCTCGCGGCGCTGGCGCTGGCTGTCCTGCCGGGGGCGGCAGCCGCCGCGCCCTTCGCGGGCGGGGGTTGGGAGGTGGGGTATCAGTCCTTCGACCCCGGGCCGGTCAATGACGCGCTGAGACAGTCGGGCATGGGCTACCCGGAGCTGCCGGCGCAGTTCCTCGTCTTCGGCGGGGGCGGCACCAGCCCGCTGCCGATGGGCGACGGCGGCTGGAGCCTGACCGGCTTCGGCGCGGGCGGCCAGGCCGAGGCCCGCAAGCCGAACGGCCCGCTCTCTCGCCTCGCCCTGGGCTACGGCGGCGTGCGGGTCGGCTACGAGCGGGCCGTCACGGACCGGCTGGCCCTGGGCGCGGGGCTGGGGCTGGCCGTGGGCGGCCTGACGCTGACGGCCATGAAGGCTGAAGCCGGCACGGTGTCGGGGGGCCTGCAGACTCCCCAGGAGGTGAGCTTCAGCCGCTTCCTGGTGCTGGCCATCCCCGACGCCGGCGCCACCCTCCAGCTGACCCCCACCATGCGCCTGCGGCTCGGCGTGGGGTACACCTGGGATCCGGGGGTCGGCACCTGGAAGAACGTGGCAGGCACCAGCGTGGGCACCGAGCCGGCGCTGCGGATGAGCGGCCTGCGCCTGGGGCTCACCCTTCTCTTCGGGTCGGAGGTCGACGTCCGCGCCGAGACGCCCGGGTTGTGACGCACCCGCCCTTCTCCTGCCGCGACGGGGGTGCCCCGGGGCGCCGCTCCGGGGCACCCCACCGACAGGGCGCCACCCGCCCCGGCTCTCGGGCCCCGAGGGCCCACCGCTGACGGCCTGCGCCGCGGGACCCCTGTACTAGGCCCGGCATAGACTGCTGCCGGTCCGCCCGGTACCGGCAACGTCCGCGGCGCGCCGCGGCCACGCACCTGGTCGCTGCGGGGGTGGCCGCGTTGATGCAG
>DATCKV010000215.1:0-3018 GCA_036564285.1 Limnochordales bacterium | reverse complement strand
GCTGCGCCACGACCCCACGGAGCTCCTGACCCGGGCGGTGCAGCCCACCCTGTGGCTGGTGGTCTTCGGCCAGGTGATGGGGCGGATGAGGGCCATCCCCACGGGCGACATGCGCTACATCGACTTCATGGCCCCCGGGGTACTGGCCCAGAGCGTGCTCTTCATCGCCATCTTCTACGGCATCTCCCTCATCTGGGAGCGGGACCTGGGCGTCCTGCACAAGTACATGGTGAGCCCGGCGTACCGGGGAGCCCTGGTCTTCGGCAAAGCCCTGTCGGCAGGGATCCGGGGCCTGACCCAGGCCTTCATCGTCTACCTGCTGGCCCTGGCCATGGGGGTGCGGGTGCGGCTGACGCCGGTCGCCATCGGGGGCGTGCTGCTCTCCATCCTGCTGGGGGCCGCCATCTTCTCCACCTTCTCCCTGGTGGTGGCGTGCATCGTCAAGACCCGGGAGCGCTTCATGGGCATCGGCCAGGTGCTGACCATGCCCCTCTTCTTCGCCAGCAACGCCATCTATCCGCTGTCGGTCATGCCCGCGTGGCTCAAGGGGATCTCCCACGTCAACCCGCTCACCTACCAGGTCGATGCCCTGCGGGCGCTGATGGTGCAGGGGGGCGAGGCCGCCATCGGGCTGGGCATCGACTTCGCGGTGCAGGCGGCAGTGCTCCTGGTGCTGCTGTGGATCGCGGCCCGGCTCTACCCCGGCGCGGTGCAGTGAGGCGCCCCTACCGGTGCAGCCACCCGGCCAGCGTGTAATAGAGGGGGATTCCCAGAATCACGTTGAACGGAAACGTCACCCCCAGGGAGAGCGTGATGGGTAACCCGGGCGTAGCCTGCGGCAAAGCCAGGCGCACCGCAGCCGGCGCGGCGATATAAGAGGCGCTGGCGGCCAGCACCGCGAAGAGGGTCGTACCCGCCACGCTGAGGCCGATGGAGGAGCCGACCAGCGCCCCGAGGCTGCCGCCGACCAGAGGCATCAGCACCGCGAAGGCCCCGAGAAACCGGCCGACGGAGAGGAACTTCCCCAGCTGACGTCCGGCCGTGAACCCCATGGCCAGCAAGAACAGAGAGAGGACCCCGGGGAAGAGGTCGAGGATAAAAGGCTCCATGACCCGCAGGCCTTCCGTCCCGACCGCGGCGCCGACCGCCATGCTGCCCAGCAGGACGACGGAACTGCCGCCGAGCAGGGCCTCTCGAAGCGCAGCCCGCAGCGCGGATCGAGCCGACTCCGGCGCCTGGCTCCCGTGTCGTCGTGCCAGCAGGAGGCCTCCGATGACGCCGGGAGCTTCCATGAAGGCCATCACCGCGTTCATGAAGCCCTCAGGAGACAGCCCCTCTCGGCTGAGGAAATGGGTGGCCGCGACGAAGGTCACCACGCTGATCGAACCGTAGTGGGAGGCGATGGCTGCAGCGTCGACAGGGTCCAGACGGCCGAGCCGAACCAGGAGCGCGAACGCCAGGCGCGGCAGCACGATGAGCCCCAGGACGAGCCCGGCGAGGGCGGTGACCAGGAACTGACCGGAGATCCCTTCCCGGGCCAGTTCCGCGCCTCCCCGGAAACCCACGGCCATCAGCAGGTAAAGGGGAACAGGGTGAAGCGCTGGACTTTTCTCAGTAATCACGCTCAGGTGCTGCTGTGCATCGCGCAAGACCCATGCATAACGGCCCGGGAGATCGGGCAGCGGGTCGGGATCACGGAGCGGGCCGCCCAGAAGATCATCCGAGACCTGGAGGCCGCGGGGTATCTCGCCCGGCAGCGGGAGGGGCGTCGTAATCGTTATCAACTCTACCTGGACAGGCCGATGCGCCATCCCGCGCAGAAGGGCCTGACGATCCGGGATCTGCTGGAAATGCTCCAGGAGCGCGAGTCCCTGGAGGGCCCCGAACGTCCCTCCGAAGCCACCTGAAGCGGGCGGGGCACACCCTCGGATGGCTGCCAGCAGGGCTCGGGCACGGTTGACCACCTGGGCCCAGCGGATAGACTGGTCGTAGACTAGTCAGAAGCGAGGGAACGAGGCCGTGGAGGAGATCGGCGCCTACGAAGCCAAGACGCGGCTTTCGGAACTTCTTGCCCGCGTCGCATCGAGGCGGGGCGCAAGTGGTGAGCCGTCGCTGGCGCTTCCTCTGGCAACCCGGGATTCGGCACGCCAGAAAGCGGCGGCAGAGGCCGGGGTCGAGCGACTCGCCGGTGGTAGCGCCAACGGGATTCGAACCCGTGTTTCCGCCTTGAAAGGGCGGCGTCCTGGGCCGGGCTAGACGATGGCGCCACCGCGTGACGCGGCCTTCGTCAGGGCCGCTGCCTATGATACCGGCCCCGATGGGGCGTGTCAAACGCAGCCGGGCCGACGGGGGCCCCGGCCGGTCAGGCCCGGGCGGCGACAGGACGGGCGGGGCGGCGTGCCAGCACCACGCGGAGCCTCCACGCCGCCGCGCTGAGCACGAGGGCCGCGGCGGCGCAGCCCGCATAGACGGCCCGCAGGCCCCAGGCCCGCCCCACCGCGCCCGCCGCCACTGCACCCAGGGTGGTGGCCAGCGCCTCCACCCCGTCCAGGGCGCCCATCCCCCCGCCCCGCTCGTGCTCGGCGGTGAGGGCGCCGGCGCTCCACGTCACGCCGGCCCGCACCAGGGGATACAGGGGCAGGGCGAAAGCCCCGGCGGCCACCAGGGCGCTCGGCGCGCCGGCCATGGTGGCGAACATGGCCACGTACAGCAGCGCACCCGCGGCGATGAGGTCGCCTGCCGAGTAGCGCTGGCCTCGGCCGCCCAGCCACGCGTACGCGACGAGCCCGAGCCCGGTGGCCAGGGCGACCGTCGCCCCGTACAGCGACTCGCTGCCGCCCAGCGTGCCCACCAGGTAGAAGCCGAAAACGGTGAAGGCGGCTTCGCCCGCCAGCGTGGCCAGAGCGAAGACGGCCAGCAGCAGGGCCATCTCGCCCCTGCCGTACAGCTGCCGCCACTCGCCGGCCAGCCGGGCCGCACGCCGGCTCAAGCTCTGGCCCAGGCGGCCGGAGGGGCCCG
>DATCKV010000214.1:0-3536 GCA_036564285.1 Limnochordales bacterium | reverse complement strand
TGGTGGTGGTGATGCGCACCACGTCCTTCATGTCCGCGAAGAGCTTCTTCTCGATGGCCTCCCGCAGACGCTCGTGGGAGCGGTAGTCGAAGGTCTTGCCCCTCCGGGCGTAGGTGGAGATGCGGATCAGGATCTCCTCGCGGAAGGCCTTCTTGGCGTTCTCGGAGACCCCGATCTGCTCCTCGATGGAGCGCATCAGCTTCTCGTCGGGCTCCACCTCCTCGCCCGTGATGGGATCCTTTAACTTCTGCCAGTGGCAGTAAGCCTCCACGTTGTCCAGGTAGTTCTCGAACAGGGTGCGGGCCGCCTCCTCGTAGGAGTAGACGAAGGCCTTCTGGACCTCCTTCTTCGCGGTCTCGTCGTACTCCCGCCGGGCGATGGCGATGAACGACAGCAGCCGCTCCTTCATCTCCTCGGTGATGGAGGGGTGGGAGTCCAGGCCCTCCTTGAGCGCCCGCAGGACGTCCAGGGGCCCGATGCACCGGGACCCCTTGGTGACCAGCGCGCTGGAGATGCGGTTGATGACGTAGCGGGGATCGACGCCGCTCATGCCCTCGTTGGGATGCTCCGCCCGCAGCTCCTCCACGTCCTTGGGCTTGAACTCCTCCACCTCTTCGCCGTCGTACAGCTTCATCTTCTTGACCAGGTCCATGCCCTGCTTCTTGGACTCCTTGAGGCGGGAGAGCACCGAGAACATGGCGGCCACCCGCAGGGCGTGGGGCGCCACGTGGACGTCGCGGATCACGTCGCTCTGGCGGATCAGCTTCTCGTAGATGCGCACCTCGTCGCTGACCCGGAGGTTGTAGGGGATGGGCATGACGATGATGCGGGAGTGCAGGGCCTCGTTGCGCTTGTTGGAGATGAAGGCCCGGTACTCTTCCTCGTTGGTGTGGGCGATGATGACCTCGTCGGCGGAGATGAGCGCGAAGCGGCCGGCCTTGAAGTTCCCCTCCTGAGAGAGGCTCAAGAGGTGCCACAGGAACTTCTGATCCACCTTGAGCATCTCCTGGAACTCCATCAGGCCCCGGTTGGCCACGTTGAGCTCTCCGTCGAACCGGTAGGCCCGGGGATCGGACTCGGATCCGTACTGGGCGATGGTGGAGAAGTCGATGCTGCCCGTCAGCTCGGAGATGTCCTGGCTCTTGGGATCCGAGGGGGTGAAGGTGCCGATGCCGATGCGCTTCTCCTCCGAGAAGACCACGCGCTCCACCGGCACGTCCTCCACCCGGCCCTTGTACTCCTCCTCCACCATCAGCTGGCAGTGGGGGCACAGCGTGCCCTCGATCTGCACCCCCAGCTCCCGCTCGGCCTCGGGCCGCAGCGGGGCAGGGATCAGGTGGAGGGGCTCCTCGTGCATGGGGCAGCCCTTGATGCCGTAGAGCGCGCCCTCGTCGGTGCGGGTGTAGGCCTCCAGCCCGCGCTTGAGCATGGTGACGATGGTGGACTTGCCGCCGCTGACCGGCCCCATCAGCAGCAGGATGCGCTTGCGCACGTCCAGACGGCGGGCCGCGGCGTGGAAGTACTCCTCCACCAGCCGCTGCAGCGGCCGCTCCAGGCCGAACAGCTCCCGCTCGAAGAAGCGGTAGCGCTTGACGCCGTTCACCTCCTCCACGCCGTGGGAGACGATCATGTTGTAGACCCGGGCGTGCGCCGACTGGGCCACCCGGGGGTTGGCCTTGACGATGCGCAGGTAGTCGGCGAAGGTGCCCTCCCAGTGGAGGGCCTTCTCCTGCTCCCGGTATCGCTCCAGCTCCTGGAGGATCTTCACCACTCACTCACCCTCCCCATGGGGATCCGCGAAGGGGGACAGGGGGCGGTGACGGATAGGCCGCGCCCCTGACCGGATGCCGGAGCCGGCCGGCAGGCCGGCGCGGTGAATAGGGACGCATGAAGATGCAAAAAGAGCCGCACGCAGCGGGCCTGGACCTGTGCGCGCGACTCGCGGGAATCCTTCGAGCGGGAAGGCGGTCGTCCGGCTTTCGCTTGTAAGGTTCGAGGTGGGCGAACCCGATGCGGACCGGAGAACCGGCCCCAGCCTGCCGGCTGGTGCTACCATTATAGGCCATCGCTGGCGGCCCCGCCAGAGGGGGCGGCCCTTCCGGGCGCGGCCCTTCGTTGCCGGGGGAGGGCCGGCCCCCTATAATGAGGAGGACGACGGCATCGCGGCCCCTGCGGGCCGCCGCCGGCACGGGGGAGCGTCGGGAGGTTGCGTCGCAGGCTCTGGGTGGGTGCGGCCGCTGCCGCCATCACCGCGGCGCTGGCCTACCTCATCGTGATGGCCATCGATGCGGCGGGGGCTTACTACCTCACCATCCCCGAAGCCCAGGCCAGGGCCGGTGCCATCCACGGCCGCACCGTACGGGTGCAGGGCGTGGTGGACGGCCCCTCCGTCCGGTGGGACCTGACGAGCCTCACCCTCTCCTTCACCGTCCACGACCCGTCGGAGCCGGGCCGTCAGCTGGAGGTGCGCTACCGGGGAAGCCGCCCCGACGGGCTGGAGGACGGGCGCACGGTCATCGTGGAGGGGAGCCTGAGCCCCGACGGCCGCCTCATGACGGCCAGCACCCTGATGGTCCAGTGCCCGTCCCGGTACGAGGCCGAGGTATCGAAGCGGTAGGGGCGCCGCGCGGGCGCCCGGGTGAGCCGGGTCGGAGGGCGGGGAGACGATTGAGGCGGCTGGCGGCGAGACTCGTGATTGTGGTCGCGATCGTGGGCACCCCGGCGGCGGGAGCCGCCGCGGCGGCGCCCGGCGTCGAGGTCTCCCTGGAGCACCTGGTCATCGCGCCCGCGGCTCAGGGGACCGGTGCCCTGGAGGTGCTGGACGTGGTGCGCCTGCACCCCGCGGCCCCGGGCGACGGCGAGGGCGCCACCTTCGCGGTGCCGCTGCCGCAGGGGTACGGCGCGCTGCGGGTGCTGGCGGGCCTGCGGGAGGGCACGGTGCAGGCGGGGCCGGACCGGGTGGAGGGCGTCGTCGACTGGGGCAGCGGCTCCGACGACGAGGGCGGGCCGTCGGCCACCGTGGCCGTGGCGTACCGGGTGCCCCTCTCGGCCCTGCCCCACCCGTGGGCCCTGAGCCGTCCGTTCCCGGTGGAGGCCCTCTTCCTGCTGGTGCGGGGCGACCTGGAGGCGACGGTGGCGGGCGCGCAGGGGGCCGGCCCGGTGGAGCTCGACGGGGCCACCTACCAGGGGTTCGTGCGGCAGAGCCTGCCCGCGGGCGAGGCGCTGCTGCTGGCCCTGCAGCCCCGGGCTGCCGGCTCGGCCGGGTCCCTGCCGGGGTGGGCCTGGGCCCTGGTGGGGGCCGCGGGCACGGCGGCGGGGGGCGCGGCCGCGGCCTGGCGGCGGGCGGCGCGGCGCCGGCCGCCGCGGCGGCGGCTGGTGGAGTCCCTCCTGGCCCTGGACGCGGAGTACGAGGCCGGTTACCTGGAGGAGCCCCGATACCGGGCCGAGCGGGAGCGGCTGCTGCGGGCGCTGGCCGGCCAGGTGGAGGCCCCAGGCCGGCCCGGGCCGGCCGGGCCTCCGGTGGGCGGTGCCGGCAG
>DATCKV010000213.1:0-4754 GCA_036564285.1 Limnochordales bacterium | reverse complement strand
GCCCAGCGCCTGCAGGGCCCGCACCCCGCCGATGCCCAGCACCATCTCCTGCGCGACCCGCTCCTCGGCGAACCAGCCGTACAGCTGCCCGGTGATCCACCGGTCGGCGTTGTCGGGCAGGTTGGTGTCCAGCAGGAAGAGGGGCGCGTGGCGGCTGCCCGGGCCGCCTTCGGCGCCGTCGAGACGCCAGACCCGCACCCGCACGGGCCGGCGGCGGATCTCCACCGTCACCTCCACCCCGGTCGCCTGCAGCCGCTCCCGCAGGTGGTCGTAGCGGGGGTAGGCGTCGAGGAGCCGGCCGTCCTCGACCACCTGGCGCACGTAGCCCTGGCGCCAAAGGATGCCCACCCCGACCAGGGGGAAGCCCAGGTCGTGGGCCGCCTTCAGCAGGTCGCCCGCCAGGATGCCGAGCCCGCCCGCGTAGAGGGGCAGCGAGGCGTCGAGCCCCCACTCCATGCAGAGATAGCCGACGCGGGGACGCTGTGCCATCACCCTCACCTCTCTCAGGGTGCGCGGGGCGGGCCGGCCCCCATCCCGCCCGGAGCGATCGCGACCGGCCTCGTCAGAAGTGGGCCCACCCGCGGCCGGTCAGGGCCACCTCCCGGCCGTCAGGCAGCACCAGCCACCGCCCTCGCTCCGCCGGCAGGATCTCGCCGATGATGGAGACGGGAGTGCCCGTGGCTTCCCGCACCGCCTCGGCGATGGCCGGCGCCGCCCGGGGTTCGGCCGTGAAGAGCAGCTCGTAGTCCTCGCCGCCACCCAGGGCCCACTCCCACACGTCCCGGCCCGCGGCGGCGGCCACCCGCCGGGTGGCCTCGTCCACCGGCACGGACGAAGCCCACAGCCGCACGCCCACGCCCCCCGCGTCGCACAGGTGCCCGAGGTCCTGCGTGAGCCCGTCGCTGACGTCCACCATGGCGGTGGCCCCGCCCGACTCCACGATGACCCGGGCCTCCGCCACCCGGGGGGTGGGCGTCAGGTGCGCTTCCAGCACCTGGGCCCGGTCGGCCTCCGCCACGGGCAGCGCCGGCTCCAGCAGCACCGCCAGGCCCGCCGCCGACGCGCCCACCCGGCCCGTCACCAGCACCAGGTCGCCGGGACGGGCGCCCCTGCGCTCCAGCACCCGCTCGCCGGCCTCGCCCAGCAGGGTCAGGTCCACGAAGAGCACGGGCGCCCGGGTGACGTTGCCGCCCACCACGTCGGCCCCGAAGCGCCCTGCCTCGTCAGAGAGCCCGTCGTAGAGGCGCTCCAGGAAGTCCACGGGCGTCTCGGGCGGAAGGCCCAGGGAGACCAGGAAGTGGGTGGGCCGCCCTCCCATCGCGGCGATATCGCTGAGGTTGACGGCCGCGCACTTGCGCCCCAGCCGGTACGGGTCGGCCCGGTCGGGCAGGAAGTGCACGCCGGCCACCTGCACGTCGCAGGTGGCCAGCAGGTGCCGGCCCGGGCCGAGCCGGATCACGGCCACGTCGTCCCCGATGCCCACGGCGACGTCGGGGCCGGGCGGCCGCAGGCGCCGCGCCAGGCGATGGATGAGGGGGAACTCGCCGATGGAGGCCACCGTCTCAGAGGTCACCGGCCAACACCCCGATGCGGGCGCCCTGCTCCAGGTCCGCCGGCTGCAGGTGGTACAGCGCGTCCAGCAGGGCCGCCTTGAAGCTGCCGGGCCCCCGGGCCTGCTCGGCGGCACGCTCCGCCGCCAGCCCGAAGCAGGCCAGGCCGGCGGCCGCCGCGACCAGGCCGTCGGGCTCCACCGCGGCGAAGGCCGCCACCATGGTGGTGCTCATGCACCCCGTGCCCGTCAGGGTGGTCAGGTAGGGGTGCCCGTTGTCGACCCCCAGCGCGCGCCGGCCGTCGGCCACGATGTCGCGCTTGCCCGTGATGGCCACCACCGTGCCCCAGGCCCGGGCCGCCTCCTGCGCCAGGCGCAGGGGGTCCTCCACGCCGCCCATGCTTTCCACACCCTTGACGACGCCTCCTGTGCCGTAGAGTGCGCCGATCTCGCCCGCGTTGCCCCGCACCACCCGCACCCTCAGGGTGGCCAGCAGGCGCCGGGCGCTCTCGGTGCGCAGGGTGGTGGCGCCGGCCCCCACCGGGTCCAGCACCACCGGGACGCCCAGCTCGTTGGCCCGCCGGCCTGCGGCCAGCATGGACTCCACCCAGTCCGGGGTCAGCGTCCCGATGTTGAGCACCAGCGCGCCGGCCATGGCCACCATCTCGCCCACCTCCTCCCGGGCGTGGGCCATCACCGGCAGGGCTCCCACCTGCAGCGTCACGTTGGCCGTGTCGTTCATCACCACGAAGTTGGTGATGTGGTGCACCAGGGGCCGCTGGGCCCGGATGGCCTCCAGGGCCCGGGCTGCGCGCCGCCCCAGCTCCTTCGAAACCGTCATGGCCGCCCCACCCTCGCCCTCAGAGCCTGGCCCGAGCCCGCTCGACCGCGTGGCGCAGCTGCCGGGCGGCCGCCTGCACGTCGTCGGCCGCCATCACCGCCGAGACCACCGCCACGCCTGCGGCCCCCCGCGCCACCACGTCGGCGGCGTTGGCCGCGTGGATGCCGCCGATGGCCACCACCGGGATGCGCACCGCCCGCACCAGCCGCTCCAGTCCCTCCAGGCCCAGGGGTTCGCGGTGGTCGGGCTTGGTGGCCGTAGGGAAGACCGCGGTGCAGCCCAGGTAGTCGGCACCCTCGGCCTCGGCCCGGCGGGCCTCCTCTTCGGTTCCGGCCGTCACCCCCAGGATGCGCTCCGGGCCGATGAGCCGGCGCGCCAGGGCCGCCGGCATGTCGTCCTGCCCCACGTGTACCCCGTCTGCGTCCACCGCCAGGGCCACGTCGATGCGGTCGTCGATGATGAGGGCCACCCCCGCCTCCCGGGTCAGCCGCCGCAGGGCCAGGGCCAGCTCCACCATCTCACGGGTGGAGGCCGCCTTCTCCCGCAGCTGCACGGCCGTTGCCCCGCCCGCGATGGCCTGGGCCACCACCTCCGTCAGGGGCCGGCCGCGGGCCAGCCCCCGGTCGGTCACCACGTAGAGGGTCAGGTCCAGGGGTCTTGACGCCATCCTTTCTCCCTCCCGGCGGGGAGAGGGAGAACGGGCCGGGCGCCGCCCGGGAAAAGACGGGCCGCCCGTCCGGGCGGCCTGTGCTCGGTCGAAGCCTCTTGCGAGTCCCCACGCCGGCATTACCCGGATCGGGTGCCACGGGTCGAGGGCGGCGAGGCGGCCCTCCTCTCAGCCGGGCTCTCCCCAGCTCCCCGCTCGATGTCGGCCTCCACTTCGACCCGCCCCCGACCCGCTCCTGCCCTCAGGAAAGGTCCGCCAGGAATGGCGGCTTCGGCCACGAATCCTAGAAGGTTGGACGGGTCGTGGCCTTCGGGGGGCGGGTCGGAAAGGTTCGAACCGTCTGGGCGGGGTGAGAGCGGTGTCCGGCGGCGTGGATCCCGGCGGGGGTCGGGACTGGAGCGAGTCCGTGCTGGCCCTGGTGCACGAGGTGCGCAACTACCTGAGCCTGGCCCGGGCTCAGGCCCAGATCATCGCGATGGGCCTGAGCGCCGACCCGGCGCAGGACGCGGCCCGGGTCGTGGCCACCATCGACCGGCTCGACACCGCCCTGCAGCGCTTCAAACGGCTCGAGGCGCCCCTCTCCCTGCACCTGCGCCCCTGCTCCCCCGCCGCCCTGCTTCACGAGGTGGCGGGCCTCTTCGCGGGCGTCGCCCGCCAGCGCGGCATCACCCTGGCCGTCGACGCGCCGCCTAACCCGGATCCCGAGCCCATCGCGGCCGACCCCGACCTCCTGCGGGAGGTGCTGCTCAACCTGGTGCGCAACGCGCTGGAGGCCACGCCCGGCGCCGGGGTCGTCCGGCTGCGCCAGGCGGCGGGCTCCGACGGCGTCACCCTCAGCGTCTGCGACCAGGGCGCCGGCATCGCCCCCGAGACGGCTGCCCGCATCTTCGAGCCCTTCTTCACCACCAAGCGGGAGGGCTCCGGGCTGGGCCTGGCCATCTGCCGGCGCATCGTGGCCGCCCACGGCGGCCGGATCTGGTTCGAGAGCGCCCCGGGGCAGGGCACCACGTTTTACGTCTGGCTGCCCCGCCGCCGGGAGGCGCCCCCCGCCCCTACGGTCTCTCCACGAACCGCGTGAGGTGGCGGGCCAGGAAGCCGGCCACCTCGGCGAGGGGGTACGGCCAGGCGTAGACGAACTCCACCGACGGGTGGCGCGCCCGGGCCGCCTCCACCGCCCGGGGGATCTCCGCCTCGGCGTGGATGCCGCCCCGGGTCATCATGGGGCTCACCACCACCACCCGGCCCGCCATGGCCGCGGCGCGGTCCAGGGTTTCGGGCAGGTCCGGCGCGCAGAACTCGTTGAAGGCCAGCAGCACCGGCAGTCCGGCCGCTTGCTCCAGGGCCCGGGCCAGGGCCACCGAGCCGGCGTAGAAGGGGTCGTTGTCGGGGCTGCGGGGCCAGGTGCGCATGCGCCGCTCCAGGGCCTCCAGGCGCCGGCGGGCCTCCTGCGCCTGCTCCTCGGGGGCCCAGGCGGCCCGCTGGTGGAGGGCGAAGTACTCGCCCAGGGCCTCCCTGGGGAAGTCCCGGGGCGGCTCGCCGTGCATGACCAGGACGATGACGGTGGCCGACGGATGCATGGCCAGACGATAATATGGCATCCGGCTCGACGCGTCCAGGAGGGGGTCGCATCGGATGGATCCCGAGGTCCGCAAGCAGGTGCTGCGCAAGCTGACGTACGGCCTGTACGTACTGACCGC
>DATCKV010000212.1:0-1616 GCA_036564285.1 Limnochordales bacterium | reverse complement strand
CTCCGCCGCTCCCACCTGCGGCTGGCGCTGCAGCGCTACTGGCGGGTGCTGGCCGACGATCCGCTTGACGTGGAGGCCCGCCTGGGGGTCGCGCGGGTGCGCCTGGCCCAGGGGCGCATCCGCGCCGCGGAGCGGGCCTTCCGCTCGGTGCTGGCGGACCGACCCGACCACCCCGCCGCGCTCAGCGGGCTGGGCCGCCTGCTGGCGGCCCGGGGCGCCCTGAGCGAGGCCGGTCGGCTGCTGGGCCGACTGGTGGACCGGGGCCGCGCCCGGCCCGACGACCTGGCCGCGCTGGCGAGGATCGCGCTGCGGCGGGGGCGCCGCTCCGAGGCCGTGGGATGGTTTCGCCGTGCCGTGGAGGCCGCGGGGACGGCCCGCTCCCGGGGCGCCGCCGGGTCGGCGGCGGCCCAGGCGGCCCTGGAGGCGGGATGGGATCTCCTGGAGGCCGGCTGCGTCCCCGAGGCCCGGGCCTTCTTCGAGCGGGCAGCCGCCTCCGCCGCCGCCCGGGAGGCGAGGGCCTCGGCCTGGCACGGCCTGGGCCGGTGCCTGGCGCGCCAGCGGCGCCCGCTGGAGGCCGCCGCGGCCCTGCTGACCGCGCTGCGGCTGGGGCTCGGCCAGCCCAAGCTGTGGGCGGAGGTGGGGCGGCTTTACGCCCGGGCCCGCCGGCTCAAGGAGGCGGAGGCCGCCTACCGGGCGTGCGTGACCCGCCTGCCCGGGTACGTCGAGGGCCTGGCGGGGCTGGCCGGGGTGATGCTGCGGCAGGGCCGCCTGCAGGAGGCGCTGCGCATGGCCCGGCGGGCCTTCGTCGTGGCGCCGGAGCACCCCCAGGTGCTGCGGGTGCTGGGCGCCTGCCACCTGCGCCGGGGCGCGCCGCGGCTCGCGGCGGAGCTGCTGGAGCGGGCGGTGCGGCTCGACCCTCGGGACCCGGCCGCCCGAAGGCTCCTGCGGGCCGCCCTGGATGCCCTCAGGCCCGACGCGCCGGCGGCCCCTCCGGACTCCCCTGGGCCGGGCCGGAGCCAGGGGGGAGCGGATCCCGCCGCGTAGCGTAGCGGGCGATGAGGTCGGCGATCATGGCCTGGGTGCGCTCCACCGCCTCGTCGCGCATGGCGTGAAACTGGGGCGCCTCCTCCAGCTTGGTCTCGATGTTGGCCAGCATCATGGCCTCCACCCGGCGCAGGAAGCGCTCCAGCACCTGGGGCTCTACCGGGCCCCCGCCCAGCGCCCCCGACGCGGCCAACTGCACGAACTCCTCCAGCGGCAGAGGCTCCTCGGTGGCCAGGTCGTTGTAGCGCTCCCAGAGCTCGTCGACGTCCACGGCCGCTCACCGCCCCTCCGGTTACTGTACCCTTCGTCCCGTGGATAGTGGTAGTATAACGGGCGGATGGCCCCGAGGCCGGGGGGAGGAGCGCGTTGGAGCTGCAGGCCCGCATCGGTCAGCGCATCCGGCGGCGCCGGGAAGAGCTGGGCATGACGCAGCAGGAACTGGCGGGCCGCGAACTGACCCGGGGCTTCATCAGCCAGCTGGAGAAGGGCATCGTCATGCCCTCCCTCAAGTCGCTGGAGCTGATCGCCTCCCGGCTGTACAAGCCCGTGGCCTACTTCCTGGAGGACAGCCA
>DATCKV010000211.1:0-5194 GCA_036564285.1 Limnochordales bacterium | reverse complement strand
CGGCAGCGAACCGTGCCCCTCCTGGCCGAAGAGGTAGAGACCGTCCTGTCCGAAGCGCCGCCCGGCCTCGTCGGCCAGGGCCGCCGCGCGCTCCAGATACGCCGGCTGCTGGGTGCATCGGAAGAGGTCCAGGGCCGCGTGGACGAGGAAGGCGTAGTCGTCCGCGAAGGCCGGCACCGGCGCCTGCGGGCCGGGCGGCACGTGAAGGAGCCCCAGCCTGGCGTCGAGCAGGCGCTCCTCCACGAAGCCCCACCCGGCCTGGGCGGCCTCGAGGTAGCGCTCCGGCTCCGGGCCCGCCCCGGCCTGCCACCCGGCCACCATCGCGGAGATGGCGAGCGCGTGCCACCCCGCCACCACCTTGTCGTCCCGGTCGGGCGGGCGGCGGTGCCGGCGGCGGTAGGCGTGCATCCGGGCCAGGGCCTCGCCCAGCGCCCGCCGGTCCGGGGTCGGGGCCCCGGGCAGATGGCCCGGCACCGTGCGGGCCTCCTCGGTCCAGCCGGGGGGCCCGTCGGCCGCCAGGCGCTCCAGCTCGGGGGGCGCCAGGCCTCCGATGCCGTAGGCCCGGCAGACCGCCTCCGCCAGCGCCGGGTCGCCCACCGCCTCTCTCACCTCGTCAGGGCGCCAGCGGTAGTAGAAGCCCTCCTGGTGGCGCCCGTCGGCGTCGGGCGAGTCGGCGTCCAGGGAGGCGGCGAACCCGCCCGAGGGCAGGCGCAGCTCGGCCAGCATGAAGTCGAGGGTGCGCGCCGCCACCTCCAGCAGGTCCGGGCGCTGCCACAGGCCGGCCCGCACGTACAGAGGTACCAGCAGCGCGTTGTCGTACAGCATTTTCTCGAAGTGGGGGACCTGCCACCACCGGTCCACGGTGTAGCGGTGGAAGCCGCCCCCCACCTGGTCGAAGAGGCCCCCCAGGGCCATCCTTTCCAGGCTCTGCAGCAGGTGCTGCAGCGAGGGACCGTGTCCGAAGCGCCAGGCCGCCCGCATGAGCAGCTCCAGGCCCGTGGGATGCGGGAACTTGGGCGCGCCGCCGAAGCCCCCCGCCTCGGTGTCGGCCTGCTGCAAGAGCGCCTCGGCCGCGGCCACGAGGGCCTCGGCGGTGGGGCCCGCCCCGGCACCGGCCTCTCCGCCCTGCCGGGCGGCGGCCCGGGCCCGCAGCGGGTCCAGCACCTCCCGCACCACCTCCGCCAGCCGCAGGGCCTGGCGCCGCACCTCCTCCCGCCGCTCGCGCCAGGCGGCGGCGCAGGCCAAAAGCACCTGGCCGAAGCCAGGCCGTCCCAGGCGTGGCCGGGGCGGGAAGTACGTGCCGGCGAAGTAGGGCAGCAGCTCCGGCGTCAGGAAGACCGTCAGCGGCCAGCCGCCCTGGCCCGTCAGGATCTGGCAGGCCGTCTGGTAGATCTGGTCGATGTCGGGCCGCTCCTCCCGGTCCACCTTGACGCAGACGAAGTGCTCGTTCATGAGGCGCGCCAGCTCGGGGTCCTCGAAGCACTCCCGGGCCATGACGTGGCACCAGTGGCAGGCACTGTAGCCCACGCTCAGCAGGATGGGGCGGTCCTCCCGGGCCGCCCGCTCCAGGGCCTCGGGGCCCCACGGGTACCACTCCACCGGCTGATAGGCATGCTGGCGAAGGTACGGGCTCGTGCTGTCGATGAGACGATTGGGACGGCGGGCGGTGGGCGTCGCGCACATCGGCCCCGACCTCCCTCCCAGGCTGCTACAGTCTATCCTGTCAGCGCGGCAGGCTGGAGGCGCGGCCATGGAGTGGCTCATCGTCGCGGGCGGTTATCTTCTGGGCTCCATCCTCCCGGCCGACTGGGTGGTGCGGCGGAGGCTGGGCCGTGCGCCCGACGAGCTGGGTGACAACCCGGGGGGGGCCGGCACCTGGCGTCTGGTGGGTCCTGCCTGGGCCATCCCCGTCATCCTCGTCGACATCGCCAAGGGGATGGTGCCGGTGGCCGCGGCCGACGCCCTGGGCCTGCGGGGCGGGTGGCTGGCCCTGGCGGCCGTGGCCCCGGTAGCCGGCCACAACTGGCCCCTCTACCGCCGCTTCCGGGGCGGCCGCGGGCTGGGGGCGGCCACCGGCGCTCTTTTCTGGCTGGCCTGGCGGGAGATGCTGCCCGCCTACGTGCTGGGGGCGCTGGCGGCGCGCTGGCGGCGGTGGGTGCCCATGGTGGGCATCGTCGCCTTCCCGGTGGGGCTGCTCTCCATGTTGCGGGCCCAGCTGCCGCCGGACCGTACCCTGGCGGCGCTGGCGGTCATGCTGGCCGTGGCCGTGCGGCAGGTGCCGTGGGCCCTGGGCCGGCTCCGGTTGCAGCGGCGGGCTGGACCCGCCTCGTGACGAGGGCGCCCGCGGGGCCAGCCGGAGGGCTTAGAGGCTGACCCCGAGCCCCACCACGATCCCCAGGCCGCTGCCCAGGCGCAGCTCGCCCCAGGCCCACGTGCGCTCGGCCAGGCGGTAGGTGCTCCCGACGCCCGCATACATCCCCGACCGGGCGGCGTCCGCGGGCCCGGCACCGGTGCGATAGGTGAGCATGGCGGCCACGTACGGGTCCAGGTCGGGGAACCGGGCGGCCAGCCCGGGCAGGGCCGGCGTCAGCAGGTAGGCAACGCCGCCGTCGACGACGGTGGCATCCCCGTTCAGGGTGATGCCCCCGCGCAGGAATAGCTCCTCGAAGGTGGGCGAACCTGCCCACAGCGCGCCCGTGAAGCCGATCTGGTTCGTGGAGATGGCGCCGGCACTGAGATGCCAGGTCCATCCCGCCGCCAGGGCCGGGGCCGGCAGCACCGCCGCGGCAGCCACCAGCCACAGCCCCACCCCTGCCGCTGCCACGCCCGTCCACCTTCGGACCATCGGGATCCGTTCCCCCTTTCCCGCGCCCAGCCTCTTCGACGCGAGGCCGCCACGTCCTGGGGGCCGGGCCGGCCGGGCGCTCGGGAAATCCAGGGGGTCCCGACGTTCACGGGGCACGCGGGCGCCCTTCGCCATCGTCGGTCCGGGAGGCCAGCGCCTCCGGCACCGCCGCACCTCGCCAGCCGGCAGAGGCCGCCACGGTGGCAAGCCCCAGGGCCAGGCCGACCCCGTTGAAGGCCAGGTTGGGGTGGAGCAGCAGCAGGCTGGCCAGCGCCGCCGCCACCCGGGCCGGGATCCCGAGTGGTCGGGTCAGGAAGCCCACGTTGGCCACGGCCATCAGCCAGATGGCGGCCACCGTGGCGGCCAGCCGGGTGGCCACCAGGAAGGCCGCCCGTCCGGCCGGTGCCGTCTCCAGCACCGGGACGATGAGCAGGGCCGTGCCGGGGTACGAGAGGATGAAGAGGAAGCCGATGACGTACTTGGGCAGGGCGACCAGCGCGGCCCGCAGCCCGGTGCGGATGGGGTCCGTGCCCATGACCGAGGCGGCCGCGTAGGCCGACAGCGCCACCGGCGGGGTGATGTCGGCCAGCACGGCATAGTAGAAGAGGAACATGTGCGTGGCCAGCACCGCGGCCGCCTGCGGGATGCCGTTGGCCTGGGCCATGCCGATGATGGCCGGCGCGGTCAGCGCCGAGGCCAGGGTGTAGGTGGCGATGGGCGGCACCCCCATGCCCAGCAGCAGGGAGAAGCCGGCCGCGAAGAGGGTGCCCAGCAGCAGGCTTTGCCCTGCCAGCTGCGTCAGGAGCACCGAGAACTTGGACGGCAGCCCCGTCAGCACCATCATGGCCATGATGACGTTGGCCGCCACAACGGCGCCCGCCGTGGGGATGAGGGCTTCGAAGCCCCGGCCCAGGGCCTCGGCGACGGCGGCCAGGCGGGGCCGGGTCTCGGGAGTCAGCCAGGCGATGGCGATGCTCAGGAAGATGGCCGCCGTCACGGCCAGGTCCACCGAGTAGCCCCGCACGATCATGGCCACGATGACGGCGATGGGCAGGAAGACGTACGCCCGGCGGGCCGCGTAGCCCCACCCGGGCAGGCTCTCCACGGAGACGGACCGCAGCCCCGCCCTGCGGACGTAGTGCTCGTTGTAGAGCAGGATGGCCAGGATGTACAGGATGGCCGGGATGATGGACATGACCATCACGTTCAGGTAGCGGATCCCCAGGAGCTCCACCATCAGGAAGGCCGCGGACCCCAGCACGGGAGGAGTGACGAGCGCCACCGTCCCCGCCGTGGCCACGATGCCCCCCGCCATCTCTCGGTCGTACCCCGCCTGGTCGTAGAGGGGCCGGGTCAGCGTCGCCACGAACTGGGTGTCCGCCGCCCCCGACCCGGAGAACATCCCCATCAGCACCGAGAGGAGCGCGGTGGTGCGGCCGGGCCCCGCGGGGCTTCGCCCCACGGCCAGCAGCGCCATGTTGGCCAGGATGCGCCCGATGCCCAGCCGGGAGAGCACCCCGCCCAGGATGGTGAAGTAGACCAGGTATCTGGCCGAGATGCCGGTCACCTGGCCGAAGAGGGCGGCCTCGGTCTCGGCGTAGATCTTGCCGATGAGGAAGTCGACGCTGAAGGGCGCGTGGCCCAGGGTGCCGGGGATGTAGGAGCCGAAGACGTTGTAGAGCATGAACAGCAGCACCAGCAGGGGCATGACCGGTCCGATGAACCGGTACACCAGGCCCAGCCCCAGCACCGTCAGCGACCAGCCCATGGCCAGGTCCCAGGCGGTGGGCACGATGGCCCGGTAGATGAGGCTCTCGTACTCCAGCACCATGTACAGGTACGGGAGGGCGGCCAGGCCGGCGCCGACGAGGTCCAGCCACCGCAGGCGCCGCATCCGGAGCACCGCCGCCGTGCTCACGGCCCAGCTGAGCACCGCCAGGGCCGATTCCAGCAGGTGGCCCCGCAGCGCCCCCAGGAGCTGCACCAGCAGCACGGCGGAGAGGAGGGCCATGGCGGCCCCGCCTGCCCTGCGCCCGCCGGAGGGCGGGTGGCCGAAAGAGAGCAGGTAGCCCGCGGTGACCACCAGCCAGACATGCGTGGCCCGGGTGAGCTGGGTCAGGTCCAGCACGGGGATGCGGTACCGGTTGAGCAGGGGGTCGAACGGGTGGAGCACCAGGTAGAGGTGGTACAGAGCCGCCCCTACCAGCAGGGCGGACGTCAGCCTGCGAACCACGGCGTCGGCCACGTGCACCGCACCTCCAGGCAGCCGCCTCGGATCCGGTAGCGGTGGGGGCCGAGCCCCACCTCGACTCCCACCTCGGAGCAGACGCGCAGGGCGCGCCGCCGCTC
>DATCKV010000210.1:0-1678 GCA_036564285.1 Limnochordales bacterium | reverse complement strand
AGAAGTCGACGTGGCCCGGGGTGTCGATGAGGTTGAGCAGGTAGCGGCCGCCGTCCCGGGCCGTGTACTCCATGGTCACCGCGGTCAGCTTAATGGTGATGCCCCGCTCCCGCTCGAGATCCATCTGGTCCAGGACCTGATGCACCATCTCGCGCGGGCTGACGGTGCCGGTCCGCTCCAGCAGGCGGTCGGCCAGGGTCGACTTGCCGTGATCGACGTGCGCGATGATGCAGAAGTTGCGGATGTGCGACGGGTCCACGCTGCCAGCTCCCGCAGGCGACGAGTGGTCCGGCGCCAGTGATTATAGCACGGGGCCGCGGTGGCCCGGCAGGAAGCGACCCTGGCCGGGGCGAACGCCCCACCGCGTCGTGCGGCCGATGGCCATGCCGCTGAGAGGAAGCGACCGGTCCTTGTCCGACCCGACCCGACCCACCCCCCGGGGCACGGCCGCCCTGGCTCGGGACGCCACCTTGACCATGGCCCTCATCCTGGTCAGCCGGCTGCTGGGCTTCGTGCGGGAGCGGGCCGTGGCCGAGGTCTTCGGGCGTACCGCCGAGACCGACGCCTTCAAGGCGGCCTTCAACATTCCGGACCTCATGTACTTCCTGCTGGTGGGCGGCGCCATCACCGCCGCCTTCATCCCCGTCTTCACCGGGTACCTGGCCCGGGGAGAGGAGGCGGAGGGCTGGCGGGTGGCCAGCACGTTCCTCAACGCCACGGCCGCGGCCCTGGTGCTGCTCACCCTGGCCGGCATCGCCTTCGCGCCCCAGCTGGCGCCCCTGGTGGCCTACGCCTTCACGGGCCGGCAGCGGGAGCTCCTCGTGGAGCTGATGCGGTGGATGTTTCCCGCCGTCTTCTTCACGGCCCTGGCCGGCCTGGGCATCGGCGTCCTCAACAGCTACCGCCGCTTCGCCCTGCCGCTGGTGGGGCCCATCCTCTACAACACCGCCATCATCGCCAGCGCCTACGCGCTGGGCCCCCGCATGGGCATCCGGGGCATGGCGGTGGGCACGGTCGCGGGCGCCGCCCTCAACGCCGCCCTGCAGTGGGCGCAGGTGGCGCGGTGGCACCGGCACTGGCGTCCCGTGCTGGACCTGCGCCACGAGGGGGTGCGCCGCCTCTACCGCATCATGGCCCCGGCGCTGTTCGGGCTGTCCATCACCCAGCTCTCCCTCATCGTCAGCACCAGCCTGGCCTCGACCCTGCCCGCGGGCTCCATCACGGCCCTGGGGCTGGCCAACCGGGTCATGCAGTTCCCGCTGGGCATCTTCGCCATGGGGCTCTCCACCGTCACGTACCCCACCATGGCCGCGCACGTGGCCCTGGGTGAGATGGGGCGCTTCGGCGCGGTGGTGACCGCGTCGCTGCGGGGGGTCCTCTTCTTCACCGTGCCTTCGGCCGTGGGGCTGGGCGTGCTGGCGGAGCCGGTGGTGCGGGTGCTGTTCGAAGCAGGCCAGTTCTCGCTGCAGGACAGCCAGGCCACCGCCCGGGCCCTGCGCTTCTACGCCGGCGCCCTGGTCTTCCAGAGCGCCATCCAGATCCTGACCCGGGCCTTCTACTCCCAGCAGGACACCCGCACCCCCGTGCGGGTCTCCGCCCTGGCCCTGGCCCTCAACGCGGCGCTGAGCCTGGCCTTCCTGCGGTGGACGCGGCTGGAGCACGCGGGGCTGGCCCTGGC
>DATCKV010000209.1:0-1705 GCA_036564285.1 Limnochordales bacterium | reverse complement strand
TCCGTGAGGGAGGCCAGGTAGACGGCCACGGCCCGGGGCGACGGCGGGTGGCTTCGCAGGTGGCGGGGCAGCAGGTCCGGCTCCCGGCGGAGCACCTCGAAGAGCCGGCTGAGCACGTAGCGCCCCCGGTGATTCTGCCGGCGCACCACGGGGCTGTCGTAGACGTGGGCCACCAGGAAGTCCAGGATGCCCTGCAGCTGGTCCCGCACCCCGGGCGAGAAGCGCACCACCGGCTCGGGGGCGTGCACCGCCTGGTGGTGGCTGTCGATGCCCATCCCCTCGGCCGCGGCCCGGGAGGCCTCCCAGACGTCCCAGATGAGGCGGTCGATGAGGTGGCGGCGAGCCCGTCGGGCCATGAGGCGCTCCACCTCCTCGGGCGGGAGCCCGGCCACGCGGGGCGAGGCGGCCGCCTCCTCCTGAGCCCGCTCCCAGGCCTGCCGCCACAGCCCCAGCTGGGGCGCGTCCAGGAGCTGCGCCACCGTCACCAGCCCCATCGCGATGGCGTCCTCCAGGTCGTGGGCGCAGTAGGCGATGACGTCGGCCAGGTTGACCACCTGGGCCTCGGGGGTGGGCTGGGGATACGGGTCGAAGCCGTGCACGGGACGGTCGAAGGGCGTCTCGTGGCGGGCGATGCCCTGCCTGACGGCGAAGGTGAGGTTGAGGCCCGGGTGCTGCGGGTAGGCCTCTTCCAGCTCGTCCACCACCGCCAGGGAGTGGGCGTTGGAGTCCCAGCCCTCCTCGTCGCCCGCCTCCCGCAGCAGGGCATCCAGGGCCCGCTCGCCGGCGTGCCCGAAGGGGACGTGCCCCAGGTCGTGGGCCAGCGCGATGGCTTCGGCCAGGGGCTCCGTCAGCCCCATGCCGGCCGCCAGGGTGCGCGCGATCTGGGCCACCTCCAGGGTGTGGGTGAGCCGGGTCCGATAGAAGTCGCCCTCGTGGATGATGTAGACCTGGGTCTTGTGCTGGAGGCGGCGGAACGCCTGGCTGTGCACGATGCGGTCCCGGTCCCGGCGGAAGTCGTCCCGGGGGTCCGGGTCCGCCACGGGATGCCGCCGGGCTGTCCAGGGCGGCCCCGGCGGCGTGGCCAGGCGGCTCAGGTCCGGGGGGCGCCGCCCGACCCCCGGCGAGGCGATGCCCATGGCGCCCGGCTCAACCCCCGTAGAACCACCCGGTGTCCCACATCTCCAGCGGGCGGGCCTGCGGGTCGGGCAGCCCCGCTTCCACCACCTCCGCCACGAAGACCGTGTGGTCGCCGCGCTTGACAGCGTCGGTGACCCGGGCCTCCAGCCACGCCGGCAGCTCCGTCAGGATGGGCGCCCCCGTCGCCGGCCCGGGGCGCCACGGGTGGCCGTTGATGCGGTCGCCCTCGACCGTGGTAGGCCGGAAGAA
Source organism: Limnochordales bacterium (assembly GCA_036564285.1). Lineage (GTDB taxonomy): Bacteria > Bacillota > Limnochordia > Limnochordales > Geochordaceae > Geochorda. Next base: position 319 of record DATCKV010000209.1, on the reverse strand, counting down.
GGCCTGGGCCACGTCCTTCTGGTGGGCGCCCAGGATGCCCACTGCGAAGGCGCCGCTTCGTTCGACGAGGGCGTGCAGGCGGCTGTCGGCCTTCACCCCCACCATGAGCAGGGGCGGCGAGAAGGAGGCCTGGGAAAGCCAGTTGACGGTGCCCGCGGCCAGCTCGCCCTGGTGGGCGGCGGTCAGTACGTACAGGCCGTACGTCAGCTTGCGCAGCACCTGCTTGCGGACCTCGGGATCCATCCGATGCGACCCCCTCCTGGACGCGTCGAGCCGGATGCCATATTATCGTCTGGCCATGCATCCGTCGGCCACCGTC
>DATCKV010000208.1:0-7101 GCA_036564285.1 Limnochordales bacterium | reverse complement strand
CTCTACGTCGAGTCCGACGACCCGTCCCTGTCGTTCTATCTCGACGACTTCAGTGCGGTCCCGGCCTCCCCGTGAGGCGGCTGCGGACTGCACGGCGGGCAGCGAGCGCGGTGGAGGGGGCAGGAGACGTTGCTGTCGCTGGAGCTGACGGACCGGGCGGCGGTGGTGCGGGCGCCGGGCGGGAGTGTCCTGCGCTACGTGGCCGGGGAGCCGCCCAAGCGGCGTCCGTACGTGCATCCCATCTCGCTGCCGGGTGGGCCGGAGCTGACGGCGGACCGGCCGCCGGACCACGTGCACCACCACGGCCTGTGGGTGGCGCACCATCGGGTGGAGAGCCGCGGGCGCATCGACGACTTCTACCTGGAGCGGGGCCCGGAGGGCGAGATCGTCCACGTGGGCTACGAGGACGTGGCCGACTCCGGCGACACCGTGGGCTTCACCGCCCTTCACCGGTGGGTGGCGCCCGACGGGTACTCGCCGCTGGAAGACCGCTGGGAGATCCGGGTGGGGCAGTACGAAAACGGGGACGTCTTCATCGACTTCGGACTGACGCTCCTGGCCGTGGAGGAGACGGTGCGCCTGCACACCACCAACGAAGGGGCCCTTCCCCTCATCCGGGTGGCCCCGTGGCTGTCGGGGCAAAACGGCGGCCTCATCACCAACAGCCGAGGCGCCACCCGGGAGTGGATGACCTTCGGGCGGCGGGCGGAGTGGGTGGACTACTCGGGACCCGACGCCAGCGGCACCTGGCAGGGGATCGCCATCTTCGACCACCCCTCCAACCCGTCGTTCCCCAGCCCCTGGTTCACGCGGGACTACGGGCCCTTCGGGCCGGCGCCCAACTGCTTCGACGGCGACTTCGTCATCGCGCCGTGGCGGCCGCTGCTTCTGCGCTACCGCATCGTGGTGCACCGCGGCGACGTTCGGCAGGCGGGGATAGCCCGGCGCTGGCAGGCATACTGGGCCTCGGCCTGGCAGGGCCGACAGGGCTGGCGGGGGTGAGGTCATGAGGGGCCGCACCATCGCTCGGGTCGAGGTCTTCCCGCTGGTGCTGCCGTTTCGAGGCGAATTCAGGACCTCCCGGGGGGTCATCGGCGCGGCGAACCGGGGCCGCACGGTGGCCCTGGTGCGGGTGACGGCCGACGACGGCACGGTGGGGTGGGGTGAGGCCTCGCCCATTCCGGTCTGGTCTCCCGAGACCCTTCCTTCGGTGGTGACGGCCATCCGGGACCACCTGGGGCCCGCCGTGACGGGGAGGGCCGTGGACGACCTGGACGGCCTGCATCGCGCCATGAGCGAGGCCATCGCGCCCGGCTTTGGCCCGGGCATGCCCATCGCCCGGGCCGGCATCGACATTGCGGTGCACGACCTGCTGGGGAAGCTGCGAGGGCTGCCGCTGTGGGCCCTGCTGGGATACCGGCGCGCGCACGCCGTGACCCTCAGCTGGACCATCGGCACCGCGGACCTGGAAGCGGCCCGCCGCGCGTTGGAGGAGGGGCTGGGCAGGGGTTACCGCCACTTCAACATCAAGGTCGGCCACGACGTGCGGCGCGACGTGGCGCTGTGCGAGATGGTGCGCAAGGCGGCCCCCGACGGCGTCCTGTGGGGAGACGCCAACGGCGGCATCCCACCGCACCGGGCCGTGGCCCATGCCCGAGCCCTGCAGCAGGCCGGGCTGGATCTGCTGGAACAGCCGGTCCCCTCCGATGCGCTGTGGGCCTGGCAGGAGCTTCGGCAGCGCGTCGATCTTCCCCTGGTCGTGGACGAGACGGTGACGGGGCCCGGCCCACTCATGGCCCTCATCCGGGCCGACGCCGTCTCCGGCCTGGCCCTGAAGGTAACCCGCACGGGCGGCATCTTCCCCAGCCGACAGTGCGCGGAGATGGCCATGGCCGCCGGGCTGCTGCTGGTCAGCAGCGGCCTCACCGACGCAGGCGTGGCCCTGGCAGCCAACGTCCACCTGGCCGCCGCCTTCGGCGTGCAGCTGCCGTGCGCGCTCAACGGGCCGCAGTTCTTGGCGGACGACGTGCTGGCGACGCCCCTGACCATCGCGGGCGACACGGTGGCCGTACCCGAAGGCCCGGGGCTGGGCGTCGAGGTGGACGAGGAGAAGGTGCGGCGCTACGCCGTCTCGCTGTGAGAGCGGAGGCAGGGAGCATGGCGGACAGGGTCGGGGTCGGCATCATCGGCGCGGGCGGTATCTCCCGGGAGCACCTGCGGGCGTACCAGGCGTGGCCGGACCAGTGCCGGGTCGTGGCGGTGGCCGATGTGGTGGAGCAGCGGGCCCAGGACCTGGCCCGGCAGGCGGGGTGCGACAGCTGGTACACCGACTACCGGGCTTTGCTGGAGCGGCGCGACGTGGAGCTGGTTTCCGTCTGCACGCCGCCGTACCTCCACGCGGCCATCACGGTGGAGGCGCTGCAGGCCGGCAAGCACGTGCTGGTCGAGAAGCCCATGGCGGCGTCGCTGGAGGAGTGCGACGCGATGATCGCCGCGGCCGACGCCAGCCAGCGCCTGCTGTCGGTGGTCTTCCAGAACCGATTTCACCCTGACTACTGGCGCATGAAGGCGCTGGTGGACAGCGGCGAACTGGGCCCCATCCTGTTCGGCAAGTGCGAGACGGTGTGGTATCGGGGCCGCAATTACTACGACGTGCCCTGGCGCGGGACGTGGGAGACCGAGTGCGGCGGGGCCGTCATCAACCACGCCATCCACGCCATCGACGCCTTCTTGTGGATGATGGGCGAGGTCTCCACCGTCCTGGCCCAGGTCGACACCCTGGCCCACGACATCGAGGTGGAGGACCTGGGCATGGCCATCCTGCGTTTCCGCTCCGGCGCGCTGGGCCAGGTACTGGGCACCGTCGACGGCCATCGCGACTACGTCGCCCTGGAGATCAACGGGGAGCGGGCTGCGGTCGCGCTTCCCTGGCAGGTGGCGGCCAAGCGCCCGGACCCGCACGGCTTTCCCGTGGCCGATGAGGCGCTGGTGGAGCGGCTGGAGGCTATGGCCCGGGCGGTGGCCGTACCCCCCGGTGCCGGCCACGCCGCGCAGGTAGGGGACGTGCTGCGGGCCATCCGCACCGGCGGACGCCCGGTGGTCGACGGGCGCGAGGGCCGCCGCAGCATCGAGGTGGTCACGGCCATCTACGAGTCTGCCGCCAGGGGCACCGCCGTCACCCTGCCGCTGGCGGCGTCGGACCCCTTCTACACCACCCGCGGCCTTCACGCGCACGTGCGTCGGCCCCAGCGCCGGCGGGGCCGGGGCTCCATCGAAGGGGGGCAGGCGTCATGACCTGACCGCACGTCGCGGACGCGCCAGGAGCGTTGCAGCAGCAGGGAGCATGCCTCGCACGGAAGGGGATGCAGCGGCATGAAGCGGCTGACGCGCAGGCTGGGTCGGTGGGCAGGAGCAGGGATGGCCGCGCTGGCTGCGGCGCTGGCGCTGGTCGGCTCCGCCTGGGCGGCCCCGGTCACCATCCGCTACGCCTTCTGGGGCAACCCCACGGCCCTGGGCGTCGAGAAGGATATCATCGACGCCTTCGAGGCCCAGCATCCCGACATCCACGTGGAGCCCGTGGTGATGCCCATCTCCGACTACCGGCAGGGCCTGCTGACCCTCATCGCCGGAGGCCAGGCGCCCGACGTGATGCGCATCGACTCGCTGTACCTGTATGAGTTCGTGCAGCGCGGCGCCTTGCTGGACGTGACGGACCTCATTCGACGGGACGAGATCCCCCTGGAGCGCTACTACCAGGTGGGCCTCGACGAGGTGAAGGTCAACGGGCGCTACTACGGCCTCCCGTGGGGCACCGCGCCGTACTACCTCTTCGTCAACACCCAGGTCTTCAAGGAGGCCGGCCTGGCGCTGCCGGACTGGGGCTGGAAGTGGGAGGACTTCGTGGCGGCCGCGAAGCGGGTCAGCGGCGGCACCGGGCTCAACCGGCGCTACGGGTACGGCATGCAGTACCTGTTCCCGGAGTGGCTCTCCTTCGTCTGGAGCAACGGGGGTGACGTCTTCGACCCGAGCGGCACCCGCTTCACCCTCAACCAGCCGGCCGCCGTGCAGCGCATCCAGGAGGTGGCGGACCTGGTCAAGCAGGGCGTCATCACGCCCCCGGGCCAGTTTCCCAACCCCGACGCGGTGACCCGCTGGATGGTCAGCAATCGACTCGCCATGCACCTGTCGGGTGCCGGCGGCATCCTGCAGCTGCAGGAGTTCCCCGACTTCCAGTTTGAGGCGATGCCCTACCCCACCGGCGTCCAGGAGCGCAGCACCGTGGTCAAGTCCAACGCCATCAGCATCAGCGCCACCAGCAAGAACGTGGAGGCTGCCTGGACCTTCGTGAAGTTCCTGCGGGCGCCGGGGATGCCGGGTGAGGAGATGTACGTGCGGGCCCGCCGGGTGCCCCCCAGTGTGGATGACCCCAATCTGTGGCGGCTCTACGCGGATCCCACCAAGCCTCCTCGCCGCATCGCGGAGGTGACGCAGGCCATCGCGCAGCGCTACGGTCGGCGAATGCCGCTGCGGCCAGGCTGGGGCGACATCGACTCCCTGCTCTCCCCCGAGCTGCAGGCGGTGGCCCTGGGGGAGAAGACGGCCAAGCAGGCGCTGGACGCCCTGGCGGCGCGGGCGCAGCAGATCCTGGATACCTCCAGGTAAGTCACGGACTAAGTCACGGACGGCCCACCCCGGTGCCGGAGGGACGACCTCGAGCGTCCCTCCGGCAGCCCTGTCGGGGCGGCGGGCCGTCTGACGAGAGGTGCGGCAGGCAATGGCCAGCCATCGTCTGCGGGCTCGCGAGGCGGCGGCCGGGTATCTCTTCCTGACGCCCAACCTGCTGGGATTCCTGATCTTCTCCGCCTTCCCGGTCGTCGCCTCGCTGCTGCTGAGCTTCGCCGACTGGGACTTGATCACGGCGCCGCAGGCCGCAGGCGTCAGCAACTACACCCGGCTGGTGGATGATCCCGTCTTCTGGAAGTCGCTGTACAACACCCTCTACTACACCGTGGGCAGCGTGCCCCTGACCATCGGGTTGGGGCTGTTGCTGGCCTTGGCCCTCAACGGCAAGACGCGCGGGCTGTACGGGTACCGCGCTGCCTTCTTCCTCCCGGTGGTCGCCTCCAGCGTCTCGGTGGCCCTCATCTGGCAGTGGCTGCTGGACCGCGACATCGGCCTCATCAACTACGTGCTCAGCCTCGTCGGGATCGAGCCCATCCCCTGGCTCACGTCGACCCGGTGGGCCATGCCCTCCGTCATCATGGTGGCGGTCTGGAAGAACCTGGGCTACAACATGGTCATCCTGCTGGCCGCCCTGCAGGAGGTGCCCCGGGAGCTGTACGAGGCTGCCGTGGTGGACGGCGCGACGCCCTGGCAGGCGGTGCGCCGCATCACCATCCCCCTCATCACGCCCAGCATCTTCTTCGTGACCGTCACCTCCATCATCGGCTCCTTCCAGGTCTTCGAGCTGACCAGCGTCCTGACCCGGGGCGGGCCCGCCAACGCCACCAACACGCTGGTCATGTTCATCTACCAGTACGCGTTTCAGTCGTTCCAGATGGGCTACGCCTCCGCGGCGGCCTACGCGCTGTTCGCCATCATCCTGGCGGTGACCGCGGTGCAGTTCGCCACCTCGAAGCGCTGGGTGTATCAGCAGTAGGGGCAGGGTTTGGAGGGTCTCCGCATGCTGGGCAAGTCGGACGTGGCCGGGCAGGTGCGGGTGACCGCGCCCACTTGGGTGCAGGCGCGCTCCCGCCTGGTCGGGTCGACGGTGGCCACCTACGTCCTGCTGACCGTGGCCGCCGTGTTGATGGCCATGCCGTTCATCTGGATGCTCTCGTCGAGCTTCAAGTCATACCGAGAGATCTTCCTGGATCCGTTCCGGCTCATCCCGCGCCAGTGGACGTGGACCAACTACCGCGACGTTTTTCGGGTGGCTCCGTTCCACCTGTACATCCTCAACACGGCCAAGGTGACCCTCTTCAGCACCCTGGGCACCCTGGCCACGTCGTCCCTGGGCGCCTACGCCTTCGCGCGGCTGCGCTTCCCGGGGCGGGACTACCTCTTCATGGGGTACCTGGCCACCATGATGATTCCGGGGCAGGTGACCCTCGTGCCCCGCTTCATCCTGATGAAGTGGCTGGGGCTCATCGACAACCACCTCGCCCTGATCCTCCCGGGGATGTTCACGGCCTACGGGACGTTTCTGCTGCGCCAGTTCTTCCTGACCGTCCCCCGGGAGCTGGAGGAGGCGGCGGCCATCGACGGAGCGGGCTACCTGCGCCGGTTCGTCACCATCGTCCTGCCCCAGGCCCGTCCGGCGCTGGCGACGCTGGCGGTCTTCACCATCATGTGGCACTGGAATGACTACCTCAACCCGCTGGTTTTCCTGCACAGCGAGCGCAATCGCACCCTGGCCCTGGGCCTGGCCATTTTCCGGGGTGACGTGGACGTTCAGTGGAACCTCGTCATGGCGGCGGTCACCATCTCGGTGGCGCCGCTGGTGGCCGCGTTCCTGGCCGCGCAGCGCTTCTTCGTGGAGGGGATCGCACTGACCGGGCTCAAGGGTTGACCGGGGCCCGAGCCCTGGTGGAGTTCGGCGGGCCGGCACCGGGCTGCCTGCCTGGCGGCGGGGCCCCCGCCCCCGTATAATGACGCCAGGCATGAAGGCCAGGAGATTCGAGGAGATCGCGGAGTGGCTCCGGGCCTGCGGGCTGAGGCCCAGCCGGCCGAGGCTGGCCGTGCTCTCCTTCCTGGAGAAGCAGGGCCAGCACCTGACGCCGTACGAGATCTTCGAGGGCCTGAGGGCGGCCGGGGAGCCCGTCAGCCTCCCGACGCTCTATCAAAACCTCCAGGCGCTGAGCCGCGGGGGGCTCATCAAGCGCATCGTGGGGCCGGATGGGGCGGTGCGCTACGACGTCAACCTGGCCCCCCACCACCACCTGGTCTGCGAGCAGTGCGGACGGCTGGTGGACGTGGCGCTGTCGGGTCCGCTGGAGGCTCGCCCGGTGCTTCTCTCGGGGGAAGCCGACAGGGAGGGGGCCGACGCCGAGGCCGCCGGCTGGCGGATCCGGGGCGCCCAGGTGGAGTTCAGGGGGCTGT
>DATCKV010000207.1:0-12903 GCA_036564285.1 Limnochordales bacterium | reverse complement strand
ACCAGGGCCGCCGCCGTGGCCGCATCCAGGTCGTCGTGGGCGATGACGGCGATCTCGCCGGGCCGCAGGCACCAGGCCAGCTGCTTGGTGAGGGACCCCAGCCGCACCGGGCCCGAGACCGCGGCGCGCGCGGGGATTCCTGCGGAACGCCCAGGGCGCACGGCAGCCAACGGGCCTCGCCTCCCCGGGCAGTAGTCTCCACGGGGAGGAGCCGCCTTACGCGCCGACCGCCAGCTCCCGGCGCACCAGCTCGGCCAGCCGCCCGATGAAGGCCGAGTTGGTGGGGCGGGTGCGCCGCTCGTCCATCAGGTCGGCGAAGAGCCGGTGGATCCCCTCCAGGTTGCCCCGCTGCACGGTCGACTCGATGGCGTGGCGGATGGAGCGCTCCACCTTGAAGGGGGAGGTCTGGTGCAGCGCCGCCACCCGGGGGTACAGCTCCTTGGTGACCCGGGAGAGCAGACCGGCGTCCTGCACCACCATGGCGATGGCGTCCTTGAGGTAGGCCCGGCCCTTGTAATGGGGCGGCACCCCCAGGGCCTCCAGGTGGTGGACCACCCGCCGCTCCAGCTGCTTCCAGCTGTACGCCCGCTCCGGTCCGTCGACGGACCGCCCCCCGCCCAGGAGGTCGTGCAGGCGTCGCACCAGGGTCCCGACGTGGAACGGACGCACCACGAAGTAGTCCGCGCCCCACTCGAAGGCCCGCTGCACCAGCGCGTCGTCGCCCACGGTGCTGACCACCACCAACCGCCGCCGGTCGGACCCAGCCGGCCCCTGCTCCGCCCCTTGCCGCCGGCCGCCCCCCACGGCCGACGGAAGGCCCCCTCGGTACCAGCGGGCCAGCCGCTCCGCGCCGGCAGCCCCGCCCAGACCGCTGAGGGCCAGATCCAGCACCAGCAGGTGCACCGGCCGCTGCCCCAGCTGGTGCTCCATCTCCAGGGCGGAGCCTGCCACGTCCACCCGCGCGATGACCGGGTCGTCGGCCAGGGCAGCCGCCACCGAGCGCCCGAAACCCTGGGGGTCGTCGCTGAGCAGCACGGAGAAGCCTTCCAACGGGGATCCCCTCCCGAGCACGAGACGACAGGCGGCCTGGCGTCACGCGGCCCGTCGATCGTTCGACAGGGTCGCGCGCGGTCCTTCGGCCGGCTCCCACAGCCCCGAGGACTCCACCATGGGCTCCATCAGCACCCCGAAGCCCCGGGTGGGATCCTGCACGGCCACGTGGGTGATGGCGCCCACCAGGTGGCCCTCCTGGAGGATGGGGCTGCCGCTCATGCCCTGCACGATGCCGCCCGAACGGGCCAGCAGGTCCGGGTCCGTGACCCGCAGCACCAGCCGCTGGCTCTCGGGCACCCCCAGGGAGCGCACCCGCAGCACCTCGATGGCGAACGCCTCCACCCTCTCCCCCGCCACCACCGTCAGCGCGGTGGCCGGCCCCTCCTTCACCTGCCCCTCCAGCGCCACCGGCAGGGGATCCTGCACCGGTCCCGGCGGCACCTCCCCCGTCAGGCGCCCGAAGATGCCCACCGGCGTGTTGCGCTCGACGACGCCCAGGTCGCCCAGCTCCCGGCGGAAGACGCCGATCTTCTCCCCGGGCCGCCCCCGGGCGGCCACCGCGATGCCGGAGATGGAGGCCCGCACGATGCGTCCGTCGGGCATGGGCACCGCCCGGCGACCGCCCTCCACCACCATGTGGCCCAGCGCCCCGAAGCGGCGGGTGCGCGGATCGTAGAACGTCAGCGTGCCGACGCCCACCGCCGGGTCCCGCAGCAGAAGCCCCACGGCCCGGCCCGGCTCGTCGGCCCGCACCGAGCCGTCGGCCCGCACCACCGTGCCCGGCACGGGGGTCAGACGGGTCTGCCGATGGCGGCCGGCCCGCAGGTACCCGATCCGCACCGACCTCCCCTCCCGCGCGGCCCGCTCCACCAGCCGGGCCGCCTGCTCCGGCGCCCCGACTCGAACCCCGTCCACCTCCAGGATGACGTCGCCGGCCTGCAGCCCGGCCTCACGGGCCGGGTAGCGCAGGCCCCCGCCCGGCTCCTGCACGGGGAGCACCGCCTCCACCAGCACGCCCGCCGGCGCCAGCATCACCCCGATGGCCTGGCCGCCCGGCACCAGGCGAAGAGGCGGCACCACCTCCACCACCAGGGGCCGTACCCTCAGCCAGCCCCACAGGCTCACCTCCAGCCGCACGCTGCCCGGGCGGTCGAACTGCAGCCCGATGCCCCGGCTGTCCCGGAAGACCACGGAGAAGGCGCCCTGCGGCCCGCTGATGCGCACCATGGGCAGGGCCGGAAGGGTGGCGACCCGGCCGGCGAAGGCCCGCAGCCGGCCCGGGTAGCTCGCGCGGATCGCGGTCCCGGCGGCGAAGAGGAGCAGCCAGAGGACGATGAGCGCGGCCCGGAAGGCCGCCCGCGGCGTGGGCGACTTTGCCATCGGCGACGCCTCCGGGCTAGATTCCCCCGACCCCGTCCGGCCGCCGCCGGGTAAGTGGGTGAGAGCGCAGCCCGGTTCCGCCGCAGATGGGCCTCAGGACGCCCTCTTGGCCTCGCCTGCCAGGCGCAGCAGCTCGCTGGCGTGGCGCTCGGCCGACTCGGTCACCTGCGCCCCGCCCAGCATGCGGGCCAGCTCGCCGATGCGCTCCTGGTGGGAGAGGACGTGCACCTCGATGCGGGTCGTGCGCTCCGTCTCCTGCTTGCGCACGGAGAGGTGGAAGTCGGCCATGCTGGCCACCTGGGGCAGGTGCGTCACCACCAGCACCTGCCGGCTGCGGCCGATGCGGGCCAGCCGCTCGGCCACCGCCTGGGCCGCCCGGCCCCCCAGGCCCGCGTCGGGCTCGTCGAAGACCAGCACCGGCACCGGGTCCGCCTCCGCCAGCACCGTGCGGCAGGCCAGCATGGTGCGGGAGAGCTCGCCGCCCGACGCCACCCGGGCCAGCGGCCGCAGGGGCTCCCCCGGGTTGGCGCTGAACTGGAAGACCACCCGCTCCGTGCCCGCGGGGCCCGGCTCCGCCGCCTCCACCTCGACGGCGAAGCGGGCACGGGGCATGGCCAGCTGCTGCAGCTCCGCCTCCACGGCCCGGGCCAGACGCCGGGCGGCCTCCCGCCGGAGCGCGCCCAGGCGGCGGGCAGCCCGGTCGTACTCGGCCCGGGCCGTAGCCAGCTCCTGCTCCACCTGGGCCAGACGCTCCGCGGCGCCCTCCAGGCTGCGCAGGCGCTCCCGGGCCTGGTCGCGGTAGGCCAGCACCGCCTCCACCGTGGGGCCGTACTTGCGCTTCAGGCGGTCCAGCACGGCCAGGCGGGCCTCCACCTCGGCCAGACGCTGGGGGTCGGGCTCGCACCGCTCCAGGTAGCGCCGCACCGACCGGCCCAGGTCGGCCAGCTCCTCCATCAGGCCCGCCAGCTGCCGGGCCAGGGCGGCCGCCTCGGGCGCCAGCGAGGCCGCCTCCTCCAGGGAGCGGCCCGCTGCCGCCACCAGCGACAGGGCGCTGGCGTCGCTGGCGCCCGTGCCGCCCAGGCGGTCCAGGGCCGCACCCAGGAGCTCCTGCAGCCGGGCGGCGTGCGACAGCCTGGCGTGCTCCTCGGACAGGGCCACCTCCTCGTCGGGCTTCAGGTCGGCGGCCGTGATCTCCTCCACCTGGAAGCGCAGCAGGTCCAGCTCCTGCAGGCGCCGGCGCTCGTCGGTGCGCAGCGACTCCAGCTCGGCGGCCAGCCGCTGGGCCTGCTCCCACCGCTCGGCCACCTCCCGGGCCAGGGCCACGGCCTCGGGGCCGGCGAAGGCGTCCAGCAGCTCCAGCTGGATGGCGGGCTGCATGAGCCGCTGGCTCTCGTGCTGGGTGTGGATGTCCACCAGCAGCCCGCCCACCTGGGCCAGCTCCGCGGTGGTCACCAGCCGGCCGTTGATGCGGCAGCGGCTGCGCCCCTGGGCGGCGATCTCCCGGGCCAGCACCACCAGCCCGTCGTCGGGGGCGAAGCCCAGCGCCTCCAGGCGCCTCGCCAGGGGCGAGCCCGGCTCCACCTCGAAGGAGGCCTCGACGCGCGCCGCCTGAGCCCCTCCCCGCACCAGCTCCGGCGAGACCCGCTGGCCCACCGCCGCGCCCAGCGCGTCCAGCACCAGCGACTTGCCCGCACCCGTCTCCCCCGTCAGCACGTTGAAGCCGGGGCCGAAGGGCACCCGGGCCCGGTCCAGGAGCGCGAAGTTCTCCACGAAGAGCTCCTTGAGCACAGCCCCTCCCCCGTCAGCGAAGCTGCTGGAGGCGCTCCAGCACCGCCCGGGCCCCGGGATCGGGGCCTCTCTGGTCCGCCGGCCGCACCAGCACCAGGATGGCGTCGTCGCCCGCGATGGTGCCCATGACCTCCGGCCACTCCAGCGCGTCCAGGGCCGCGGCCACGGCGTTGGCCGTGCCGGAGAGGGTCTTCACCAGCACCAGGTGGCCGGCCGCCTCCACCCCCGTCACGTACTCCTGCACGGCCCGGCGGGCCCGGTTGAGGCGCTCCGCCATGTCGGGCTCCCGGCTCTGGGCGTAGCGGTAGTGGCCGTCGCCGGTAGGCACCTTCACCAGCCGCAGCTCCTTGATGTCGCGAGAGATGGTGGCCTGCGTCGCCTGGATGCCCTGGCGGCGCAGGTACTCGATGAGCTCCTCCTGGGTCTGGATGGGCACGTCCCGGATGATGCGCAGGATGGCCGACTGCCGGCGGGCTTTCATCAGAGCCCTTCACACCTCCGGATGGCTCAGGCGCTCCCGCACCAGCGCGTAGGGCGATCGGCCGCTGAGCCGCACCAGCCTGGCCCGGAAGGGCGCCCGCTCCACCACCACCACGTCGGTGGGCCGCATCACGTGGCTCTGCTGGCCGTCCAGGGTCATGACCAGGTCGTCGGCCGGCCCGTGCACCCGCACGGTGATGGCGTCGTCGGGCCGCACCACCACCGGCCGGGCCGCCAGCGAGTGGGGGCAGATGGGGGTGATGAGCAGGCAGTCCAGCAGCGGGTGGACGATGGGCCCCCCTGCCGACAGCGAGTAGGCGGTGGAGCCCGTGGGCGTGGCCACGATGAGGCCGTCAGCCGGGAAGGCGCCGATGATGGCCTCCCCCGCCCGGGCCTCCAGCCGGGCGATGCGGCTGTAGGTGGAGCGCGCCACCACCACGTCGTTGAGGGCCAAAAACGAGCCGGCCTCCTGCCCCCCCCGCAGCAGCCGGGCAGTGATCATCATGCGCTCCTCCACCTCGAACCGGCCTTCCACGAACCGTCCCAGCATGGCGGGCAGCTCGGAGGCCTCCACGTCGGCCAGGAAGCCCAGCCGGCCCACGTTGACCCCCAGCACCGGCACCCCCAGGGGCGCCGCCCGGCGGGCCGCGTGCAGCAGCGCGCCGTCGCCCCCCAGCACCACCACCGCGCCGGCGCCGGCCCATGTCTCGGCCGGCCAGGCCAGGTCGGGCCGCTCCAGGGCCCGGGCCCCCTCGGGCTCCAGGAAGACCCGGGCCCCGAGGCGGCGGATCTCCTCCACGAGCCCCAGGGCCAGCCTCAGGGCCTCCTCCTTCTCCCGGTGAGGGGCGACGATGACGTCGGTCAGCACGCCCAGCTCGTCCTCCTGCGCCTAGCCCGAAGCGGGCACCTGCCGCAGCGCCTCCTCCACCAGCTCCGCCAGCCGCGGGGCGGGGCAGGGGGGCCCCGGCCGTCTGAATACGATGAAGAACTCCCTGTTGCCTTTCGGGCCCAGCAGCGGGCTGGCCATGACGGTCTCGACGGCGAAGCCGGCCCCCTGCCCCGCATCGGCCACCTTGTGCAGCACCTGGCGGTGCACCTGGGGGTCCCGCACCACCCCGCCCCTGCCCACCTGCTCCCGGCCGGCCTCGAACTGGGGCTTGACCAGCACCACCAGCCATCCCTGCGGGCGCAGGAAGGCCCCGAGCCGGTTCAGGAAGAGGGTGATGGAGATGAAGGAGACGTCGACGGTGATGAGGTCCACCGGCTCGTCCAGCCGCGACGGCTCCAGGTGGCGGATGTTGGTGCGCTCCAGCACCACCACACGGGGATCGGTGCGAAGCCGCCAGGCCAGCTGCCCGTATCCCACGTCCACCGCGTAGACCTTGCGCGCCCCGTGCTGCAGCAGACAGTCGGTGAAGCCGCCGGTGGAGGCGCCCACGTCCATGGCCACAGCGCCGGCTACGGGGATGGGCCAGGTGCGCAGCACCCGCTCCAGCTTGAGCCCGCCTCGGCTCACGTACGGGTGCAGGGGCGCCACCACCTCCAGCCGCGCGTCGGCCGGCAGCCGCTGGCCCGGCCGCTCCACCTCCTGCTCCCCCGCCCGCACCCGTCCGGCCCGGATGAGAGCCTGGGCCTCCTGCCGGCTGCGGGCCAGGCCCAGGCGCACCAGCAGCTGGTCGGCCCGCAGCCGCTCGGGCCCGCTCATCGCGCCCGCCGCGCGCCCGTCGGCCGGCGGCCGCCCGTCACCACCGGCCGGCCCGCCAGCCGCTCCAGGGTGGCCACCGTCCGCCCCATGGCCAGGACGATGGCCCGGGCCCGCTCCATGGCCAGGCCCTTGAAGGCCGCCTTGCCTCCCACGGCCAGCCCCGAGACCAGGGCCACCATGGCGGTGGTGGCCCACAGCTCCCCGACGCCCGGGCGGCCCCCCGCCAGCCGGCCCACCACCGCAGCCCCCAGCGCGCCCGACAGGATGCCAGCCGCGTCGCCCACCATGTCGTTGGCGAAGTTGGCCACGCGGTCTGCGTTGCGCACGATCCAGATGGCCTGTCGGGCTCCGAAGACCCGATCCGCCGCCATGGCGTGGAAGGGCTCCTCGCTGGCCGCGGTGGCCGCCACCCCCAGCACGTCGAACAGGATCCCCACCGCGATCACCAGGACCAGCGCCACCATGGCCGCCCAGAGGCCCAGCGACGCGGCACCGGCAGCGCTGAAGAGGGTCAACACCGAGGAGATGGCCGCCGTGCTCAGCCCGACCGTCACGAAGCGGCGAAGCGCGCGGCTCGCGTTCATCGAAGTCAGGAGGCCCCCGGGCGGGTGGCAGCGCCTCGAGTCAACATTGTGGCTTCAGGTCCAGCAGGTTTTCCCAACGGCCCTCCGGCCCGTCGCCAGGCCGGCGGTTACCCCTTTCCGGCCGCTCCGCCCCGTCGCCGAGGGCAGGGCTGGATTACCACTTAGTCCACACCGCAATCCCCGAGGCGCCCCGCCACCTTGGGCCGACAGCCTAGGGGTTTTCCCCGGCGGAGTGCCCGGACCCCTAGCCTCTTTTGCCCCGACGCTTTCAGGCCGGACCCGGAAGCGGTGCGGCCGGGCCCTGGCGGCACCGCTGCCTGCTGCTTCCCGGCCCTCCCGCGCCGGCGGCTCAAGGCAGGCTACGCTGCACCCAGCGCCGGGACCCGGAGCGCGGCTCCTCGTACCCGGCACCGCGTGCAGGTTTGGCTCCCGCGCCGTAGTTTGCCCGGCCTCGTCGAGTCGGGCGCCCCACGGCCGCGGGTCTCCGCGGCGGCAGGGTCCACGCCTGCATGCCGTTGCAGATCGCCCCACCGCCTTAACCCCCAGCAGCCACCCCGGACTGGGCGTCCGCAGCCGCCACCAGGGACTTCATCGATGTGCCCGCGACGGATTTTTAGGCCCGTCTTCAGGGTCCCAGGACCCCGACTAGGATACTGCGCCACCCGTCCGTCAGGGGCCGGCTCCCACTATACCACACGAGCCCCTCGCCCGCACCCGCCCCCACCGCCGGGCCCGGGGCCGGGGCCTCACGCGCCCCGCCGCTGCAGGTAGCGGGCCAGGGAGGCCAGCACCTGCCCTGCCCCGCCCAGGCCTGCCAGCGCCTCCACCGCCTCCTGGGTCAGCCGATCCGCCCGGCGCCGGGCCGCCTCCACCCCGACGCGGCGGGGGTAGCTGGGCTCCCGTCCCTTGCGGGGGTCGTCCAGGTCCAAAAGGTCGTCCACGATCTGGAAGGCCACGCCCAGGCTTTCGCCGTAGCGCGCCAGCGTCGTCACCACCGGGTCGCCCAGCCCCTCCTCGCCCCGGTCCAGGGCCAGCAGCGCGCCGCTGACCACCGACGCCCGGATGAGGGCGGCGGTCTTGCGGCGGTGGATCAGCTCCAGGGAGGCCTCATCGGCGCCCCGCTCGGCCGCCTCCAGGTCCGCCGCCTGGCCTCCCGCCATGCCCCGGCTTCCCGCCGCCCGCGCCAGCACGCCCGCGATGGCCAGGGCCGTGGCCGGCCGGACCCCGGCGTGCCGCGGAAGCCCGCTGACCACCTCGAAGGCCAGGGTCTGCAGCGCGTCACCGGCCAGGATGGCCACGCCCTCTCCGAAGGCCCGGTGGCAGCTGGGCTGGCCCCGCCGCCAGTCGTCGTCGTCCATGGCGGGCAGGTCGTCGTGGATGAGGGAGTAGGCATGGATCATCTCGATGGCCGCGCCCAGGCTCAGGGCCCGCTCCGGCGCGCCCCCGGCCGCCTCGCAGCCCGCGACGGCCAGCACCGCCCGCAGCCGCTTGCCGGGCGCCAGGGTGGAGTAGCGCATGGCCCGGTGCAAGGCCTCGGGCGGCTCGTCGGCGGGGGGCAGCAGCCGGTCCAGCTCCGCCTCCACCGGGGGCGCCCAGCGGCGCAGATAGGCGGCGGCCAGTTCCGGCGCGGCGTCGGCCGCGCCGGCGCCCTCATCCCTGCTCGTCGGCAGCGGGAGCCACCTCCATGGGCCGCAGCACCAGGCGCCCCGACTCCTCGGCCAGCACCGCCAGCCGCTGCTCGGCCTGCTGCAGACGGCGGGCGCAGAGCCGGGCCATGCGCACCCCCTCCTCGTAGGTGGCCAGGGCCTCCTCCAGCCCCAGCTCCCCCGACTCCAGCGCGCGCACGGCCCGCTCCAGCCGGGCCAGGGCCTCCTCGAACGAAAGGGCCTCGTCGGCGCCCGAAGCCGGCGGACCCGACGGCTCAGCCATCGCCGCCACCCTCTTCGCCCCCCACGCCCGCGGCCTGCCCCGCCCCCGCCGTCCACCCCGGCAGGCGTCGCTCCACCCGGCAGCCCAGCGCGCCGTCGTGCAGGTGCACCCGCACCCGGGCGCCCTCCTCCACGTCGGCTGACCGGCGCACCCAGCGCCCCGTGGCCTCCTCCTGCACCAGGGCGTACCCCCGGGCCAGCGCCTCCAGCGGGCTGGCCGCCGACAGCCTGCCCGTCAGGGAGGTCAGGGCCAGCCTGGGCCCCTCCAGGCTCCTGCGCACCGCCGCCTCGGCCCGAAGGGCCAGCTCGTCCAGCCGCTGACGGTGTCGGGCCAGCCAGCGCTCGGGGCGCACCAGGGCCGGGTGAGCGGCGGCGCGCTCCAGCCGCTCCCGCAGCCTCGCCAGGTGACGGGCCGCGGCGCGGTCCAGTCGCGCCAGCTGCTCCACCAGCCCCAGGCGCGCCGCGGCCTCGTCGGGGCCGGCCATCTCGGCGGCCGCCGACGGCGTGGGCGCCCGTCGGTCCGCGGCCAGCTCGGCCAGGGTAACGTCGGTCTCGTGCCCCACCGCGCACACCACGGGCCGGGGGCAAGCCGCGACGGCCCGCACCAGCCGCTCGTCGTTGAAGACCCCCAGCTCCTCCGCGCTGCCCCCGCCCCTGGCCAGGATCACCACGTCCACCTCGGGCACCCGGACGATGCGGGCCAGGGCCGCCAGCAGGCTCTCCACGGCCCCGTCTCCCTGCACCTGGGCCGGCGAGAGGATCAGGGGGGTGCCGGGGCTGCGCCGGCGGAAGACCGCCACCACGTCCCGCAGCGCTGCCCCGTCGGGCGACGTCACCACCCCCACCGCCCGGGGCCAGCGGGGGATGGGGCGCTTGCGAGCCTCGTCGAAGAGACCCTCCCGGCTGAGGCGCTGGTACAGCTCCTGCAGCCGGGCGTAGAGCAGGCCCAGCCCCACGGGGTACAGCCCCTGCACATAGAGCTGGTACAGCCCCGCCGGCGGGTAGACGTCCACGTACCCCGTCGCGACCACCTGCATGCCGTCCCGGGGCGTGAAGCCCAGCCGCTCGGCGTGGCTGCGCCACATGACGCAGCCGATGCGGCTGCTGCGGTCCTTCAGGGAGAAGTAGAGGTGCCCCGATCCGGAGTGGGCCTTGACGTTGCTCAGCTCCCCGGTGACCGCCACCTGGGAGGCGAGGCGGGGATCGGCGGCGATGCGGGCCCGGATGCGCTCGGTGAGCTGGCTCACCGTCAGCACCTGCCCCGCGGGCACCGGCGCGCCCCACGCCGGCCCCTGAGGCAGGAGCCCGGCCCGCTCAGCGCTCGTGGACATGCCGCACCACGTTGCCCAGGATGCCGTTGACGAACTTGCCCGAGTCGGTGTCGCCGTACTTCTTGGCCAGCTCCACCGCCTCGTTGATGGAGACGCCCGGCGGGATCTCCTTGAGGTAGAGGATCTCGAAGAGGGCCATGCGCATCACGTTGCGGTCCACGTTGGCCATGCGCTCCAGGGTCCAGTCGATGGCGAAGCGGGCGATGAGCCGGTCGATCTCCTGCTGGTGGGCCAGGGTGCCCTCCACCAGCTGGCGGGCGAAGGCGGCCTGCGCCGGCGAAAGGGGCACCTGCTTCAGGCTTCGCTCCAGGGCCGCCTGGGGATCGGCCTTGCCCACGTCCACCTGGAAGAGCACCCGCAGCGCCACCTCACGGGCCAGCCGCCTGCTGCCCACGACCCTCCGACCGCCCTCCGGCATCCAGAGGGCTGCTCCCCTACTCCCACCGGGGCCGGTGGGCCTCCCGGGCCACGCCCCGCACCAGCACCCGGATCTGGCTGCAGCTGACGCCTGCGGTCTGCCGCAGGTACTGGTCAATGCGGGCCTGCACCTCGTCGCACAGCTCCGGGATGCTGTAGTCGGGCGCCACCATGACGACCACCCGGACGCTGACGTCGCCGGCGCCGGCCGGGACCACGTCCACGTCCACGTCCCGGATGCCCTGCACCTGAGCCGCCGCCCGCCGAGCCAGGGTCTGGATGGCCCGGAGGGAGACGTGCACCTCGCCCAGGCCCGTGGCGCGTACGATGCTGCGCTCGTAGCTGAGGCGCAACAGGGCCGGCCGCAGCGCGGCCGCGCCCAAAAGCGCCAGCCCCGCGCCCACCGCCGCGCCCACCACCCGGCCCTCGACGGCCCGCTCCGCCATCCACCGCGACAGGGCCGCGGCGCCGTCCCAGCCGAACAGCCCCATCCCCAGGCTCGCAAAGCCCGCCGCCATCACCAACAGCCCGCTGGCCAGCACCAGCAGGCGGTCGGCCAGCGGGAGCCTGGCAGGCAGGTCGCCCTCATCCCGGCGGGGCGGCGACGGCACCAGCGGCTGCACGGCCCGATCCCTCCCCGGCTCAGCGGACGCGGCTCTCCTCGGCCCGCTCCGACTGGGGCAGCTGCACCCCCTGGATGTGCACGTTGACCTCGGCCACCTCGAGGCCGGTCATGGTCTCGATCTGGCGCTTCACGTTCTCCTGCACCCGCCAGGCCACCTCGGGGATCCGCACGCCGTAGTGGACGATGATAAAGAGGTCGATGGCCGCCTGGTGCTCGCCCACCTCGACCCGCACGCCCCGAGACAGGTTGCGCCGGCCCAGGATCTCCGAGATGCCCCCGGCGATGCCGCCGGCCATGCCGGCGACCCCCTCCACCTCGACGGCCGCCAGCCCGGCGATGGTGCTGACCACGTCGTTGGCGATGCGGACCTCGCCCAGCTCCCCTTCCTGCGACTCGATGAAGCCGCCGGGGATCTCCTGGGGCAGCTCCTGCCGCCGCTCCTCGCCCGCCGGGGTCAGCGCCGGGCGCTGCCCACCGGGCCACTGCTCCGAATTCACCGAAACCCCTCCTCGAGGCGGCCCACGCCCGCGGGGCCGGCTCCCCCGGGCCCGCCGCGGGCAAGGCCATTATACCGCAGCTGGCCCGGGGCCCCGCGGCTCAGACCGCGGCCCTGCGCGCCTCCTGACGGGCCAGCATGCGCGGGACGAAATCGGTCGACAGCTCCCCCCGCCTGAACTCGGGGGTGGCCACGATGCGGCGCAGGAAGTCGAGGTTGGTGCGGACCCCGTCGATGCGGAACTCCTCCAGCGCCCGGGCCATGCGCGCCACCGCCTCCTCCCGGTCCTGCCCCCACGCCATCAGCTTGGCCAGCAGGGAGTCGTAGTACGGGGGCACGGTGTAGCCCGGGTAGATGGCGGTGTCGATGCGGATGCCGGGCCCGCCGGGGAAGTGGATGCCGGTGATGGTGCCGGGCGAGGGGAGGAAGTTCTGCGAGTCCTCGCAGTTGATGCGGCACTCGATGGCGTGGCCGTCCAGGCGCACGTCCTCCTGCGAGAGGGAGAGCTCCTCCCCCGCCGCGATGCGGATCTGGGCCTTCACCAGGTCGACGCCCGTCACCATCTCGGTGACCCCATGCTCCACCTGGATGCGGGTGTTCATCTCCAGGAAGTAGAAGCGCCCCTCCCGGTCCAGCAGGAACTCCACCGTGCCGGCATTGACGTACCCCACGGATCGCGCGGCCAGGATGGCGGCCCGGCCCATCTCCTGGCGCAGGGCCTCGTCCACCACCGGGGAGGGCGCCTCCTCCACGATCTTCTGGTGGCGCCGCTGGATGGAGCACTCCCGCTCGCCCAGGTGCACCATGTGCCCCGCCTGGTCGCCCAGGACCTGGATCTCGACGTGGCGGGCCCCCTCCAGCAGCCGCTCGATGTAAACCGAGCCATCCCCGAAGGCCGCCTCGGCCTCGGCCCGCGCGGACGCCAGCACCCGGCGCAGCTCCTCCGGCGTCCGGGCCACCCGCATCCCGCGCCCCCCGCCCCCGGCCGCGGCCTTCACCATCACGGGGTACCCGATGGCCTCGGCCACCTCCAGGGCCTGGCGCTCGTCCACGGGCCCGTCGCTGCCCGGCAGCACGGGCACGCCTGCCTCGGCCACCCGCCGGCGGGCCTTGATC
>DATCKV010000206.1:0-4306 GCA_036564285.1 Limnochordales bacterium | reverse complement strand
AAGCCCTTCGCCGACGGCAGCGTCAAGCAGCTCGCCTGGCGCAACGGCTGGTACGACGAGGAGGCCACCCGCCTCACGGCCCAGGCCATGGTGGAGCGGGACCCCCAGCGCCGCCAGGCCCTCTACCGGCAGCTGACCGATCTGGTGCTGCACAAGGGCCCGTTCGCCATCCTCTACCAGCCCGTCAACGCCTGGGTGGTGCGCAGCAGCGTGCAGGGCTTCGAAGAGGCGGCCGCCCTGGGCACCATGCACTTCGACATGACCCGCATCCGCAAGGCGGGCTGACCGCCCCGTGAGCCTCCTGCAGTTCGTGGCGCGGCGACTGCTGCTGATGGCCATCGTGCTGTTCGGGGTGCTGGTGATGACGTTCATCGTCTCCCACGTCATCCCCGCCGACCCCGTCGGCGCCATCCTGGGCGGCAACGCCCCGCCCGAGAAGGTGGCCGAGCTGCGCCGCCAGCTCAACCTGGACAAGCCGCTGCCCCAGCAGTTCGTGACGTACCTGGCGGGAGCCGTGCGGGGCGACCTGGGGCGGTCGCTCCGCACGAGCCGCCCTGTCACCGAGGACATCCGCCGCTTCTTCCCCGCCACCCTGGAGCTGGCCCTGGCGGCCACGGCGGTCGCCCTGGCGGTCGGGATCCCGCTGGGGGTCGTCTCGGCCGTGCACCGCAACCGGCTGCCCGACCACGTGGCCCGGGTGCTGGCCATCGTGGGGGTGTCGATGCCCGTCTTCTGGCTGGGGCTGGTGCTGCTGCTGGTCTTCTACTTCCGGCTGGGGTGGCTGCCGGGCAGCGGGCGGCTGGACCTCTTCACCGTCGAACCTCCCCGGGTGACGGGCCTTTTGGTGCTCGACAGCCTGCTGGCCCGGGAGTGGGAGGCGCTGCGAAGCGCCCTGGCCCACCTGGCGCTGCCGGCGGTGGTGCTGGGCTTCTCCGCCACCGCCAACGTGGCGCGCACCTCCCGCTCCAGCATGCTGGAGGTGCTCTTCCAGGACTTCGTGCGCACCGCCCGGGCCAAGGGGCTGCCCGAGCGGGCCGTGGTGATGCGCCACGCCCTGCGCAACGCCCTCATCCCCACGGTGACCCTGCTGGGCCTCATCTTCGGGAGCCTGCTGGAAGGGGCCGTGCTGACGGAGACCATCTTCGCCTGGCCGGGGCTGGGGCGCTACATCACCACGGGGTACCTGGCGCTGGACTACCCCGCCGTCATGGGCGGGACCCTCTACATCGCCGTCGCCTACAGCCTGGTCAACCTGGTGGTCGACATCCTCTACGCCGTCATCGACCCCCGGGTGAGGGTCTGAGCGAGGGCCGCCGCGGGAAGTGAGGGCATCGCAGGAAGGGGCGCCGCCGGCCGTGTCGATGGCACGCGAAGCCGCACCGCCCGCCGTCTCCCGGGCGGCCGCCGCAGACGGGTGGCGGCGCCTGGCCCGGAGCTGGTGGGGAAGCCCGCTCAACGTGGTCGGGTCGGTCATCGTCCTGGGGCTGGTGGCGGTGGCTGCGGCGGCGCCGCTCATCGCCCCCTACGACCCGCTGCAGCAGGCCCTGGGCGAGCGGCTGCAGCCGCCCAGCGCCCGGCACTGGTTCGGGACCGACCAGTTCGGGCGCGACATCTTCAGCCGCGTGGTGTGGGGCACCCGTATCGAACTGCAGGTCATCCTCATCGTCTCGCTGCTTAGCAGCACGCTCGGCACCGCCGTGGGGCTGGTGAGCGGGTACTTCGGGGGCTGGGTCGACGAGGCGCTGATGCGCGTCACCGACGTCTTCCTGGCCTTCCCCAGCCTGGTGCTGGCCATGGCGTTCGCGGCGGCGCTGGGCCCCAGCCTGCCCAATATGATCCTGGCCATCGCCGTCGTGACGTGGACGCCGTACGCCCGGCTGGTGCGGGGCGAGACGCTGCGGCTCAAGACCATGGAGTTCGTGGAGGCGGCGCGGGCGGCCGGAGCGCCGACGTGGCGCATCCTGGTGCACCACATCCTCCCGCAGACGCTGCCGGTGGTGCTGGTGCAGGTGACGCTGCGCATGGGCACCGTCATCCTGACGGCGGCGGGGCTGGGCTTCCTGGGGCTGGGGGCGCAGCCGCCGGCGCCCGAGTGGGGCGCCATGGTC
Source organism: Limnochordales bacterium (assembly GCA_036564285.1). GTDB lineage: Bacteria > Bacillota > Limnochordia > Limnochordales > Geochordaceae > Geochorda. The sequence goes on along the minus strand of DATCKV010000206.1, from coordinate 2,198 downwards.
AGCGACGGGCGCAACTACCTGGTGGACCAGTGGTGGATGTCGACCCTGCCGGGGCTGGCCATCGCGCTGACGGTGCTGGGCTTCAATTTGCTGGGCGACGGCGTGCGGGACCTGACGGACCCCCGCCTGCGCCGGCGCTGAGGGCCCGGCCCGATCTCGCCGCCGGCCCGCGCTTCGGGCTACAATCCCCACGGGCAGGGAGGACATGGCCCATGGTGGAGAAGGCCGGGGACCCCGCGGGACGGCTGCTGGTGGCCGACGACGAGCCTGACGTCGTCGAGTTGGTGCGAATCTTCTTCGAACAGCACGGGTGGCAGGTCGACGGGGCCTGTGACGGGCAGTCGGCCCTTGAGGCCGCCCGGCGGGCGGCTTACGATGCCATCCTGCTGGATGTGGCGATGCCAGGCCCGGACGGCCGCACCGTCTGCCGCATGCTGCGGGACGAGGGCGTTGACGTACCCATCCTGATGCTGACGGCCCGCGACAGCGATGCCGACAAGCTGCGGGGGTTCGGGGCCGGCGCGGACGACTACGTGACCAAGCCCTTCAGTCCGGTGGAACTGGTGGCACGGGTCGCCGCCCACGTGCGCCGGTACCGCCGGTTGCGGCGCGCGGACCGAGCGTTGCTGCGCTTCCCCGGTCTGGTCATCGACCCCGGCTCGCGCCAGGTCTGGCGCGACGGTCGCGAGGTGGTGCTGACCCCTAAGGAGTTCGATCTGCTCCACTTCCTGGCCCGCCATCCCCACCAGGTCTTCACCCGCGAGCAGATCTTCCAGGCCGTCTGGGGCGAGCGGTACCTCGACGTCGATGCCAACACCGTGACGGTCCACATCCGGCGTCTGCGGCTGCGCCTGGGCGACGACCCCACCCGCGGCGGGCTCATCCGCACCGTCTGGGGTGTCGGATACCGGTTCGAGCCGCCCCGCTCGGCCGGCCATGGCTCGGCAGGGCCCGTCACGTGAAGTCGGCCCGCCGCACGTAGGTTGTGGAGTAGACCAGCCCCACCAGCCATACGGCGAGGCAGGCCAGCGCCACTGTCCACCCCGCCGGCAGGCCGGTCCAGGTCAGCCCCGATGCCAGCAGCGATTCCTCCCTCGCCGGCGTAGGGTGCAGCGCCTCGAGGGTGAGCTGGGCAGCCACCCAGGGCGTCGTGGCCGGCAGCACGAGGCTGTAACGGGAGTTGATCCCGAAGAAGGCCGTCACCGTCGTCACCACGCCCCAGGCCGCTCCCACCATCGGGTTGCGGAAGGCCAGGCTGAGGGCCACGGGGATGGCGCCGGTGGCGTACAGCGCAAGCCCGCCCACCAGGTGCGCCCCCAGGCTGGCCAGCGCCAGGCGCCAGTCCATCGCGGCCGGGCCGACGGCGAGCAGCGTGACACCCGCCGCGGCGACCCAGGCCCCGGCAACGATGGCCAGCCCCACCAGCGCCAGGGCCACCCACTTGGCCCCGAGCCACGTCCAACGGGGCAGCCCCGAGATCAGCAAGTTGGGAAGCGTACGGTCGCCGTACTCCCGACCGAAGAGCATGGAGCCGATGATGGCCGCGCCCGCCGGGCCCTCCAGCAGCAGGACGATGAGCTGCGCCTGCGTCATCAAGAGCTCCGTGGTGGGTTCGAAGCCCCGGGCCTTCAGGTTGAACCAGACCATCACCAGGATCGCCGCCGGCACGAGGGCTCCCAGCGCCGCCAGGTAGACGATAAGGTGGCGGCGGAGTTTGAGGAATTCAACGCCGACCAGCGCGATCATCGCCATCCCTCCTTCCGCTCGGCGCCCGCCCGTTCGCCAGGAGGCGCCGCAGCGCGGTCGGCCGAGGCGGGGTCGGCCCCGGGTGCTCCGCCCGTCAGGCGGATGAAGTGCTGTTCCAGCGAGTCCTGCCCGTAGGCCAGGCGGCGCACCCCCACACCCCCCTGCACCAGCGCTGCGCTGATGGCTTCGGGGCGCTCGTGCACCAGCGCCGGATCCGGAGCGTCGAAGATGCGCACCACCCCGCCGTCGATCACCTGGTAGTCGGTGATGCCGAGGCGGTTCTCCAACAGCCAGGCGGTGCGGGGCGGATCCGTCACCTCCAGCTCCAGGTAGCGGCGGCTCATCTGGTGCAGGCGGGTCAGCTCGATCTCCTCCACCACCCGGCCCTGGTGGATGATGCCGATGCGGGTGCACAGGCGCTGCACCTCGGCCAGGATGTGGCTCGAGACGAA
>DATCKV010000205.1:0-1920 GCA_036564285.1 Limnochordales bacterium | reverse complement strand
CTGCGGTGCGCGACGCGGCAGACCTGCTCGATGGCGTCGAGGCTCAGGGACGGGCGCCAGCTGTACCCCCGGGAGCGCTGGACCAGCACCATGCGGGTGCGGCCGCTCAGGCTCGCCTCCAGGGCCTCCAGGTCCACCTGCCCCGACTCCGTCAGCGGCACCACCCGGGTGCGCACGCCCCACTCCGCCAGGGAGCCGGGCGCCTGCTGCCCCTCGATGCCCAGCACCGGCCACAGGGTGTCGTACGGAAGCCCCGTGGCCACCACCAGCTCGTCGCCGGGGCGCAGCACCCCGAAGAGGCAGCAGGCCAGGGCGTGGGTGCCGGAAACCAGCTGGGGGCGCACCAGCGCCGCCTCGGCTCCGAAGACCAGGGCCCACGCCCGCTCCAGCGCCTCCCGGCCCGGGTCGCCGTAGGCGTACCCCGTGGTCTCGGCCAGAAAGCCTTCGGTGGCCCCTACCTGGTGAAAGGCGGCCAGCACCCGGGCCGTGTTGTGGGCGGCCACCTCCTCCACGGCCTGCCACGGCGACTTCCCCTCGGCCCCCGGCCGCTGCAGGCGGGCCACCGAGGCCAGCACCGCCCGCTCGGCCCGGGGGTCGATGCCCGGGAAGGCCCGGGCGATGAAGCTCGGCTCCTTCATGGGCGCACCAGCGCGTCGTGCAGCGCCCGCGCGAGCGCCTCCACCTCCCGCAGGGCGTCGCGCCGGGTCGGGGCCTCCATCCAGCGCAGCACGAAGGCGCTGCCCACCACCACCCCGTCGGCGAACCGATACTGCGCCGCCTGCTCGGGCCCGGACACCCCGAAGCCCAGGGCCACCGGCAGGCCGGTGTGGCGGCGCAGCGCCTCCACCAGCTCCCGGGCGCCGGAAGCCGCGGTCTGGCGCACGCCCGTCACGCCGGTGTGGGTGATGGCGTAGACGAAGCCGTCGGCTGCCTCCGCCACCCGCGCCAGCCGCGGCCCGCTGGTGGGCGCCGCCAGGCTGACCCAGGCCAGGTCGTGGGCCCGCAGGGCCTGGCGCATCTCGTGCGCCTCCTCCACCGGCAGGTCCGGCACGATGACGCCCGCCAGGCCCCGCCGGGCCAGCTCGGCCGCGACGGTGCCGGGCTCCATCTGCAGGAAGAGGTTGTAGTAGCCCATGATCACCACCGGCGTCTGGGGGGCAGCGGCCTGCACCACCGCTGCCAGCTCCAGCACCCGGCGCAGCCCGGCCCCGGCCTCCAGCGCCACGGCACCCGCCTGCTGCAGCACCGGGCCGTCGGCCACCGGGTCCGAGAAGGGCACCCCCACCTCCAGCACGTCGCACCCGCCCCGCACCAGGGCCAGCAGCGCCGCCTCCGAGGCCTCCAGGTCGGGGTAGCCTCCCATCCAGTACCCCACCAGCGCCGACCGGCCCTGCTGCCGCGCGCGCTCGAAGGCCGAGGCCAGGCGCCGGCCCCCGGCGGTGCGGGCGAAGTCGGCGAACGAAGGCGCCACCTCAGCGCCCCCCTTCCAGGAGACGGGCCACGTGCTCGACGTCCTTGTCGCCCCGGCCCGACAGGTTGACGAGCACGATGCCGTCGGGGGGCAGGGAGCGGGCCAGCTCCACGGCCGCGGCCACGGCGTGGGCGCTCTCCATGGCCGGCAGGATCCCCTCCAGGCGCGCCAGCAGCCGGAAGGCCTCCAGGGCCTGGTCGTCATCCACCGTCACGTAGCGGGCCCGACCCGTGGCCTGCAGGTAGGCGTGCTCCGGGCCCACCCCTGGGTAGTCCAGCCCGGCGGAGATGGAGTGGGTCGGGGCCACCTGCCCCTCCTCGTCCTGGAGCAGCAGGCTGCGGGCGCCGTGGAGGACCCCCGGGCGGCCCCGGCTGAGGCTGGCGGCATGCTGTCCGGGGCCCGGCCCGCGGCCGCCCGCCTCCACCCCCAGCAGCTGCACCCCCGGGTCC
>DATCKV010000204.1:0-4911 GCA_036564285.1 Limnochordales bacterium | reverse complement strand
CAGTCCCGCCGCCACCTCGGCGAGACGGGTCTCCAGGCCGGCGTCGATGGTGCCCATCTCGGTCTCCACCACGCAGCCGCCCCGCTCTACGGCGGGATCGGCCCGCCACTCCACCTGCAGCCCCCCGCCCTGTCCGGGCACAGCGCCGCCCCAGGCCTCGGCCAGCAGCCGGTGCTCGTCGGGGTGCAGCCGCACCACCACCCGCCCCCCGGCCGCCGCCGGCATCTCCCGCAACACCGAGCGCAGCACCTCGGCCGTCACCTCGGGGCCGGAGGCCACCTCCCGGCGCACCACCCGCTCCGCCACGGCCAGGGCCAGCTTGACCACGTCCTCCTCGGCCATGGCCAGGGCCCGGTCCCGGCGCTGGCGGGCCTCTTCCACCATCGCCTCGGCCTGCCTCACCAGCTCGGCCAGCCGCGCCGCCACCTCCCGGGCGGCCTCCTGCCGCCCCTCCTGGCGGCCTGCCTCGTAGCCGGCCCGGAAGCCCTGCTCCCGAGCCGCCTCCTCCAGGGCCCGGGCCTGCTGGCGGGCCCGCTCCAGCACCGCCCGGGCCCACGCGCGGGCACCCCGCCACCGAAGGGGCCCCCTGGCCCGCCACCGCCGGTGCGCCACGCCGTCGCCCGCCGAGGCTGCCGAGGCCGCGACCCGCTCCAGCACCGCCCGGGCGCCTGCTTCCGCCGGCCTGGCGGTGCCGGCGCGGGCCGTTCCGTTGGCCGCGGCCTCCCGGGCCTCCACCGGGGGGGCCACCCGCACCGCCTCGGCCTTGACCAGCCGGCGGGCCTCAGACCAGGACCTCTTCGCTTCCGCCGCGAGCAACGATGATGTCCCCGCTTTCCTCCAGGCGCCGGATCACGGCCACGATGCGGCCCTGCGCCTCTTCTACGTCCCGCAGGCGCACCGGGCCCATGTACTCCATCTCCTCCCGCAGCATCTCCGCGGCGCGCTTGGAGATGTTGCGGAAGATGCGGGCCTTCACCTCGTCGCTGGCGGTCCGCAGCGCCAGCGCCAGGTCGCGGCTGTCGACCTCCCGCAGCACCTGCTGGATGGAGCGATCGTCCAGCAGCACGATGTCTTCGAAGACGAACATCCGCTTCTTGATCTCCTCGGCCAGCTCGGGGTCGACCTCCTCCAGCGCCTCCATGATGGTCTTCTCCGTGCTGCGGTCCACCCGGTTGAGCACCTCGACCGCCGCGTCGATGCCGCCGGCCGCCGTGTAATCCTGGTTGACGATAGAGGCCAGCTTCCGCTCCAGCGCCTGTTCGATCTCCTCCAGCACGTCGGGCGCCGTCCGATCCAGGGTGGCCAGCCGGCGCGCCACTTCCACCTGCCGGTCCGGGGGCAACGACGAGAGGATGGCCGCCGCCTGCTCCGGCTGGAGGTAGGCCATGATGAGCGCGATGGTCTGCGGATGTTCATGTTGAATGAAGTTGAACAGCTGCTGGGGGTCGGCCCGCCGCGCGAAGTCAAAGGGCCTCACCTGCAGGGACGCCGTCAGGCGCCGGATGATCTCCACGGCCCTCTGCGGACCCAGCGCCTTCTCCAGAAGCTCGCGAGCGTACTCGATGCCGCCCTGGGTGATGTACTGCTGGGCCAGCATCATCTCTCGAAACTCCTGCAGCACCTTCTCCTGCTCCTCGGGCAGCACCCGCCGCACCGAGGCGATCTCGAAGGTCAGCTGCTCGATCTCATCCTCACGCAGGTGCTTGAAGATGTGCGACGAGACCTCGGGCCCCAGGGCGATGAGCAGCACCGCGGCCTTCTGCTTTCCCGTCAGGGGCTGAGAGCCGCGGCCGGAAGAACGCGCTGCCGCCATGGCCTACGAGTTCTCCTCCGCCAGCCACGAACGCAACAGCTGCACGAACTCCTCGGGCCGCTCCCGGGCCAGCTGCTCGATCTCCCGGCGCAGCCGGCGCCGGTCCTGCTCGGCCTGAGACGGCGCCTCCTGCACCGCCTCCTCCGGCACGGCCGTCGGGGGCACGACCACCTCCACCCGCCGCCGCGCCGCCCGCATCTGCCGGCTCACCCACCACGCGGCTCCCACGGCCAGGGCCAGGACCACCAGCCACCACAGCACCCCTCGCACCACCGCCGGCCCCCTCGCCGCCAGCAGCTGCGCCTCCGCGCCGGTCGGCACCTGGGCCCGGGTGAACGGCATCCCCTCCACCGTCACCTGGTCGCCCCGCTCGGGCTGCAGCCCCATGGCGGCCGCCACCAGCTGCTGGGTGCGCTGCTGCTCCAGGGGATCCAGCTGGCCGTCGACCCAGACCGCCACCGACAGGCGCTGGATGCGCCCGGGCGCCATCACGATGCGGCGCTCCACCCGGTTGACCTCGTAGTTGGTGATGGTCTCCAGGCGCTCCATCTGGGAGTTGCCGGCCGCCTGGGCCGGCTGCACGTAGCCGGGGATGTTGGAGGTGACGCCGGGCACCCCGGCGGGCGGCGGCGCGCCCTCGCCGGTGAAGCGCTCCTCGGTGCGCTGCTCGCTGCGGACGATGCCGCTGCGGTCGTTGACCACGGGGGAGAAGATCTCGTGGCGCTCCTCCTGCTGGTCGAAGGTGAGGTCGGCCGTCACCCGCACCACCACGTGGCCGGGCCCCCAGATCTGTTCCAGGGTGGCCTGGAGGCTCTGCTCCAGCTCCCGCTCGTAGTTGCGCTTCAGCCGGAGCCGTTCGGCGATGGCGTTGCTGCCGGGCGAGGCCTGATCCAGGGCCAGCATGTCGGAGAGCACGTTGCCCCGGGTGTCGACCACGGTCACGTTCTCGGGTTTCAAATTCTCGACGCTGTTGGCGACCAGGTTGACGATGCCCCGCACCTGGGCCGGCGTGAGGGTGGCGCCCGGCATGAGATCCAGCAGCACCGAGGCGGTGGCGGGCCGCTGTTCATCCACGAAGAGGCTGCGCTCCGGGATGACGATGTGGACCCGGGCGTCGGCCACCCCCTGGATGGAGCGGATGGTGCGGGTCAGCTCGCCCTGCAGGGCCCAGTAGTATCGCAGGCGGCGCTCGTAGTCGGTCAGGCCCAGGTTGGTCTGGTTGAGGATCTCGAAGCCCACCACGCTGTTGCGCGGCAGGCCCTGCATGGCCAGGTCCAGGCGCACCTGATGCACCTGGTCCGCCGGCACCAGCACCGCGCCCTGGCTCTCGTCCACCTCGAAGCGGGCACCCCGCTGCTGGAGCGCGACGGTGACAGCCCGCAGGTCGTCGGGCGACAGGCCCGTGAAGACCGGCTCGTAGCGGGGCCCCGTCAGGGTGACCAGCAAGACGATCCCGGCTACCACCGCGGCCGCGGCCCCGCCCAGGAGCCCCCACCGGGCCAGACGGCCCATGGCCTGCCACCGCGCCGCCAGCTGCGCCCTCAGCCGTTCCAGCATCCCGCCCACCGCCGCTCACCCGGTGCCCTGCGGCCCCACCCCACCCGCGTCAGATGGGCATCCGGGAGATCTCCTGGTAGGCCTCCACGAGCTTGTTGCGCACGGCCACCGTCAGCTCCAGCGCGAGCTGGGCCCGCTCCACCGCCAGGGCCAGCCGGTGCATGTCGGTCAGGTCGCCTCGCGCCACCGCCTCGGCCATCTGCTGTGCCTCCAGCTGCAGCGCGTTGACCTGGGCGATGGCATCTTTGAGCACCTCGCCGAACGGCCGCACCCCCGCAGCCCCGCCGCCGGCCGGCCTGGCCCCGGCCGCGCCCGGCGCCGCGGCGGCACCCACCCGGGTCAGAGCATCGATGGCAGCCATGAGCGCCTTACCTCCCCGCTTCCCATGCCGGCGCCGCGGGCGTCAGACCCGGATCAGCGACAGCGCGCCCCGGGCCATCTCCGCGGCCGCTCCGAACGCGGCCAGATTGGCCTGGTAGCTGCGCTCGGCCGCCAGCATGTCCACCATCTCCGTCACGACGTCCACGTTGGGGTACTCCACGTACCCGTCCGGACGGGCGTCGGGGTGCCCCGGATCGTAGACCAGGCGGGGCGGCGACGGGTCCTCCACGATGGCCGCCACCTGCACCCCCATCCCGGGCAGCGAGGCCGAGCCTGTCCGGCCGGCCCCCCACGGCCATGACGGCGACTCCAGGGCGGCGAAGACGGGCATCTGCCGCCGGTAGGGCCCGCCCCGGGCCGAGCGGGTGGAGTAGGCGTTGGCCAGGTTGTTGGCGATCAGGTCCATGCGCAGCCGCTCGGCCGTCAGCCCGGAGGCGCTGATGTCCAGCGAGGGCAGAAACGCCACGCTTCGTTAACCTCCTCTCCACTTCTCAGGCGGCGACGATCAGCGGCGGCCCTCGGAGATGGCGGTGCGCAGGGCCGCGAGCCGCGCCCCGGCCAGGCGCGTCAGGGTCTGGTAGAAGAGGGTGTTCTTGGCCAGAGCCGCCATCTCCCGGTCGATGTCGACGTTGTTGCCGTCGTTGCGCACGGTGCTGGTGACGTCCCGCACCACCACCGGCTCCACCGGCTTGCGGACCGGGCCGGCCAGGTGGGCCGGATGGGTCCGGAGCAGGGGGACCTTCGGGCGCGACCGCTCCTGCTGCTGGCGGCTCAGCGCCTCCTCGTAGACCACGTCGAAGCGCCGGTACATGGGCGTCTCGGCGTTGGCCAGGTTGTGGGCGATGGCCTGCTGGCGCAGCGCCGCGGCGTCCAGGGCGGTGGCCAGGTCCCGGTCGGTGGGGTCCCAGAGCAGCCCGACCGCCTGCACGGCGGCTTCACCTCCCCCAGCCCTTCGAGGCCGGTACCGGCGGGCCCCCACGGGAAGGGGGGCGTTTCGACATGATTCGAAAGTCACAGGATTCCGGACCCAGGTCCCAGATTCTTCAGGACCGAGGTCCCAAGGCCCGTCACACCGGCCTTCGAGAGGAAAACTGTCAGTTTACGTCAGTACGACGGACCTTGGAGGAATCCTCCGGTTCCTCCAGAAAAAACGCAGTGTC
>DATCKV010000203.1:0-1699 GCA_036564285.1 Limnochordales bacterium | reverse complement strand
TCACCATCGACATTGAAACGGCGATCGGCTTCCTGATCGGCGCCGTCGCCTCGGCCGCGGCCGGCATCATCGGCATGAGCGTCGCCGTGCGCGCCAACATCCGCACCGCCGAAGCCGGTCGTCACAGCCTGAACGCCGCGCTGCAGACCGCCTTCCGCGGCGGAGCGGTGACCGGTCTCCTGGTCGTGGGCCTGGGTCTCGGCGCGGTCACGCTCTTCTACGCTCTCTTCCGCGACGTCAGCGCGCTCTTGGGCCTCGCATTCGGCGGATCCCTGATCTCCGTCTTCGCCCGCATCGGCGGCGGCATCTACACCAAGGCGGCCGACGTCGGCGCGGACCTGGTCGGTAAGGTTGAAGCGGGCATCCCCGAGGACGACCCCCGCAACCCGGCCGTCATCGCGGACAACGTGGGCGACAACGTGGGCGACGTGGCCGGGATGGGGGCGGACCTGTTCGAGTCGTACGCGGCCTCGGTCATCGCCGCGATGACCATCGGGGCCAGCATGGCGGCCCGAAGCGGAGCCTGGGGCTTCATCACCCTGCCGCTGCTGCTGGCGGCGGTGGGCATCCTGGCCTCCATCGCGGCCGCCTTCGTGGTGCGCACCGGGGAGGGGGGCAACCCCCGGGTCGCCCTGCGCAACGCCACCTGGGTCGCGGCGGTGCTGGTGGCGGTAGCCTCCTACTTCGTCATCGCCCGGGTGCTGCCCCCGGGCACGGAGCTGACGCCCCTGCGGGTCTGGGTGGCCACGGTGGCGGGCCTGGTGGTGGGCACCGCCATCGGCTACATCACTGAGTACTACACCTCCGCCGACTACGAGCCGGTGCGGGAGATCGCCCGGGCCTCTGAGACGGGCACGGCCACCAACATCATCCAGGGCCTGGCCAACGGCATGATGAGCACGGGCTGGCCGGTGCTGCTCATCGCCCTGGGCACCTGGGTGGCCTACCGCTACGGGGGGCTGTACGGGATCGCACTTTCGGCCGTGGGCATGCTGGCCACCACGGGCATGACCGTCTCGGTGGACGCGTACGGCCCCGTGGCCGACAACGCGGGCGGCATCGCCGAGATGGCGCGGCTGGGCGGCGACGTGCGGCGCATCACGGACCAGCTCGACTCCGTGGGCAACACCACGGCGGCGGTGGCCAAGGGCTTCGCCATCGGCTCGGCCGCGCTGACGGCCCTGGCGCTGTTTTCGGCCTACAAGACCGCCGTTAACGTGGAGACCATCGACGTCACCCGTCCCCAGGTCATCGTGGGGCTGCTCATCGGCGGGGTGGTGCCCTACCTCTTCGCCGCGCTGGCCATGCGGGCCGTGGGGCGGGCGGCCTTCCAGATGATCCACGAGGTGCGCCGGCAGTTCCGGGAGATCCCGGGGCTGATGGAGGGCAAGGCGCGGCCCGACTACGGGCGCTGCGTCAGCATCAGCACGAGCGCGGCCCTGCGGGAGATGGTGGTGCCGGGCTCCATGGCGGTGGTGCTGCCCATCGCCACCGGCATCATCCTGGGCAAGGAGGCCCTGGGCGGGCTGCTGGCGGGCGCCACGCTGAGCGGCGTGCTGCTGGCCATCATGATGGCCAACTCGGGCGGCGCCTGGGACAACGCCAAGAAGTTCATCGAGGGCGGCGAGCTGGGCGGCAAGGGCTCCGACGCCCACAAGGCGGCCGTGGTGGGCGACACCGTGGGCGACCCCTTCAAGGA
>DATCKV010000202.1:0-2903 GCA_036564285.1 Limnochordales bacterium | reverse complement strand
GCTGGTCAACGTGCGGGCGGAGAAGATGTCCAAGTCCCTGGGCAACTTCACCACGGCCCGGGAGATCCTGGAGCGCTACCCGCCCGGCCTGGTGAAGTTCTACCTGCTCTCCACCCACTACCGTTCGCCCATCGAGTTCGGCGAGCGCAGCCTCGACGAGGCCAGGCCCGGATGGGAGCGGCTCGACGGCGCCGCTAGGCGGTTGGCCGGCTTCGAGCGGAGGCTGGTGGGGCTGGGGCGCCAGCGGCCCGAGTGGTGGCTGGAGCAGCAGGCGCCGCCCGAGGGATGGGAGCAGGGCCGCGACGAGGTGGAGCGCCGGGCCCTGAGGGCGGTGCGCGGCGTCCGTGAGGCCTTCGAGGCTGCGATGGATGATGACTTCAACACGCCCAGGGCCCTGGGCAGCCTCTTCGATCTGGTGCGGGAGGTCAATCCGCTGGCCGAGCGGCTGGGCAGCCCCGAGGCCGTGGACCCCTCGGCCCCGTCGCCAGGGCACCTCATCGTGGCGGCGGCCTCGGCGCTCCTGAGGCTGTTCGCCGGGCAGATCCTGGGGGTGGTGGAGGCGCCCGGCGGCGGGCCGGCCCCCGGTCCGGACCGGCAGGGGCAGGAGCGACTGGTGGCGAGCCTGGTGGAGCTGGTGCTGGAGATGCGCCAGCGGGCCCGGGCCGAGCGGCGGTTCCAGGAGGCGGACGAGATGCGGCGGCGCCTGGCCGAGGCGGGCGTCGTGGTGGAGGACACCCCGGCCGGCCCCCGCTGGCGGCTGCAGGCAGCCGACGAGGGGCGGCCGGGATGACGGGGACGGGCCCAGCCGGCCCCGACCGGGGGCCGGGAGCCGGCGTGCTGCCGGGGGGCCTGAGCCCTGCCCTGCTGGCCTACGTGGGCGACGCGGTCTTCGAACTGGTGGTGCGCACCCTGGTGCTGCAGCGCCGGATGGCAGGGGGCGGCGGGGCGCCCAGCCTGGGCGAGCTCCACCGGGCGGTGGAGCCCCTGGTGAGCGCCCAGGGGCAGGCCCGGCTGCTGATGGAGCTGTGGCCGGCGCTGACGGAGGCGGAGCGCGACGTGGTGCGCCGGGCCCGCAACGCCCGCAGCCGGCGTCGGCCCGGGCCCGCCGGGTACCTGGCCTACCGCCGAAGCACCGCCCTGGAGGCGCTGGCCGGCTACCTCTACCTGCAGGGGCAGTCCCGGCGCCTGGTGGAGCTGCTGGGGTGCGCGGTGGGGCGGCGTGACGGCGGCGCTGCCGGGGCGGAGCCCCATGGACCGGCCTGAGCCGCGGGACCCTGGCGACGCCCGGGTGGTCTTCGGTCGGCGTCCGGTGCTGGAGCTGCTGCGCTCGGGCCGCCCGGTGGACCGCCTCTGGGTGGCCGAGGGCGCCCAGGGCGTGGAGCCGCTGGTGGCCCTGGCCCGGAGCCGGGCCATCCCCGTGCAGCGGGTGCCCCGGGAGGTGCTGCGGCGCCTGTGCGGCTCCGAGCGCCATCAGGGCGTGGCCGCCAGGGCGGCGCCGGTGCCGTTCGTGCCCATCGAGGAGCTGCTCGGGCCGGCCGACGCGGGGGCGGGCGAGGCCGCGGCAGAGGAGCGGCTGCTGCTGGTGCTGGATCACCTCATGGATCCCCACAACGTGGGGGCGCTGCTGCGCACCGCGGAGGCCGTGGGGGTGACGGGGGTGGTGATGGCGGCCCGGCGCGGCGCGCCCATCACCCCGGCGGTGGAACGGGCCTCGGCGGGCGCCGTGCACCACCTGCGGCTCAGCCGGGTCTCCAGCGTGGCCGAGGGCGTGGCCCGCATCAAGGAGGCGGGCTTCTGGGTGGTGGGCGCCGACCCGTCGGCGCCCAGCAGCCTGTGGGAGGCCGACCTGAGGGGGCCGCTGGCCGTGGTGGTGGGGGCCGAGGGCAAGGGGATCTCCCCGCTGGTGCGGAGGCGGTGCGACCTGCTGGTGCGCATCCCCATGTGGGGTCGGGTGGGCTCCTTGAACGCGTCGGTGGCCGGCGCGCTGGTGCTCTACGAGATCCGGCGCCGCCGGGCGGTCCGTTGACATGGGTTAGCTCGGTGCCTACGGTCGCAAACCTTTGCCCCGCCGCCTTTTGTTGACGCTTTCTCGAAGGGTGCCATATAATTGGGCCGGCAGCCTTCGAGCGACCGTCAGCCGGTCCAGGGCGCCGCGCGGGGGACGGGCTAGCCTCACGATAGGCCTCGCCGGTGGGGCAGCACCTGGTGGGTCATGGGGGCGGTACGGGTGGGCGTCTTCGCGCACCGTGACTACTACGACGCGTATGCGTCCCTCAGCGACGAAGAGGTGGCGGAGTACGCCAAGGAAGGCGACACACTGGCCCTGGAGTACCTCATCAGCAAGTACCGCAACTTCGTGAGAGCCAAGGCCCGCTCTTACTTCCTGGTGGGTGCCGACCGGGAGGACATCATCCAGGAGGGCATGATCGGCCTCTACAAGGCCATCCGAGACTTCCGCTCGGACAAGCTGGCCTCCTTCAGAGCCTTTGCGGAGCTGTGCGTTACCCGGCAGATGATCACGGCCATCAAGACGGCTACCCGCCAGAAGCACATCCCCCTCAACTCCTACGTCTCCCTCAACAAGCCCATCTACGACGAGGAGTCGGACCGCACCCTCATGGACGTGATCACCTCCACCCGGGTCTCCGACCCCGAGGAGCTGGTCATCTCTCGGGAGGAGTACAACGACATCGAGAGCAAGATGGGCGAGTTCCTCAGCGACCTGGAGTGGAAGGTGCTCAACTCCTACCTGCAGGGAAAGTCCTACCAGGAGATTGCCGACGACCTCTCGCGCCATGTAAAATCGGTCGACAACGCCCTCCAGCGGGTGAAGCGCAAGCTGGAGCGCTACCTGGAGCGGCGGGAGCAGGAGACCTACTCCTGACGCCGGCGTAGCTCAACGG
>DATCKV010000201.1:0-4724 GCA_036564285.1 Limnochordales bacterium | reverse complement strand
GGCCCGCTACGTGGGCCAGGAGGTGGAGGTCTGGGGCTGGCTCTACAACAGCCGCTCCAGCGGGCGGCTGCTCTTCCTGCTGGTGCGGGACGGCAGCGGCATCGTCCAGGCGGTGGTCTCCCAGCGTGACGTGCCCCCGCGAGTCTGGGAGGACGCCTCGAGCCTGACCCAGGAGTCGTCGGTGAAGGTGGCCGGGGTGGTGCGGGAGGAGCCCCGGGCCCCGGGAGGGTACGAGCTGGCCGCCACCGACGTCCGGGTGGTCCAGTTCGCTCGGGACTACCCCATCACCCCCAAGGAGCACGGGGTCGACTTCCTCATGGACCACCGCCACCTGTGGCTGCGCAGCCGGCGGCAGCACGCCATTCTGCGCATCCGCAGCACGGTGGTGCAGGCCGTCCGAGAGTTCTTTGACGCCCGTGGCTTCGTGCTGGTGGACGCGCCCATCCTGACCCCCGCCGCGGTGGAAGGCACCACCACCCTGTTCAGCACCGACTACTTCGGCACCCCTGCCTACCTGAGCCAGAGCGGCCAGCTCTACATGGAGGCCGCGGCCATGGCCTTCGGGCGGGTCTACTGCTTCGGCCCCACCTTCCGGGCGGAGAAGTCCAAGACGCGCCGGCACCTGATGGAGTTCTGGATGGTGGAGCCCGAGGTGGCCTACGCGGAGCTGGACGATATCGTGCGCCTGGCGGAGGAACTGGTGAGCTGGGTGGTGCAGCGGGTGCTGCAGCGCCACCGCGCGGAGCTGGCGGTGCTCGAACGGGATCCGGCTCCCCTGGAGCGGGTGAGGCCGCCCTTCGCCCGCATCACCTATGACCGGGCCCTGGAGATCCTTCGGGAGCACGGGCTGTCGGTGGAGTGGGGCGCGGACTTCGGCGGCGACGAGGAGACGGTGCTGGCCCGGGCCTTCGAGACTCCGGTCTTCATCACCCACTACCCCGCGAAGGTCAAGGCTTTCTACATGAAACCCGACCCCCAGCGGCCCGAGGTGGTGCTGGGCGCCGACCTCCTGGCGCCCGAGGGCTACGGCGAGATTATCGGCGGCGGCCAGCGCATCGACGACCTGGACTTGCTGCTGCGGCGCCTCGAAGAGCACCGGCTGCCTCGGGAGGCCTACGAGTGGTACCTGGACCTGCGGCGCTACGGCTCGGTCCCCCACGCGGGCTTCGGCATGGGAATCGAGCGGGTGCTGGCCTGGATCTGCGGGCTGCCCCACGTGCGGGAGACCATCCCCTTCCCCCGCACCCTCTATCGGCTGTACCCGTGAGAGGGTGGTGAGGGCGCGGGGACCGGCGGACGCGGGCCGGATTGTGAAGGAGCCCACGCTCACGACCTCGAAGCTCCCGTCGGCACGGGGAGTTCTGCCTTCCCACTCGGCCCGTGCCCCGGGAGGTCGCTTCGATGCAGTCGGGTGCAGCGCCCCAGGCCTCGGGCCGGGGCGGCCTGTCCATAGGGTGGAGAGCCGGTCTGCCCGTCGCAGCCGCGGTGGTCATCGCGCTGCTGCCGCCGCCGTGGGGGCTCCAGGGTGCGGCCATGCGCATGCTCGGCATCTTCGTGGGCACCATCCTGGGCCTCATCCTGCAGCCTCTGCCCCAGGGAGCCGTGGTGATCCTGGGGGTGGCCGTCAGCGCCATCTCCGCCACCCTCTCCACGGCCGACGCCCTCAGCGGCTTCGCCAACACCACTGTCTGGCTCATCGTCTCGGCGTTCCTGTTCGCCCGGGGCTTCATCAAGACCGGTCTGGGCCGCCGCATCTCCTACCTCCTGATCCGCCGCTTCGGCCGCAGCACCCTGGGCCTGGCGTACGCGGTGGCGATCAGCGACCTCGTCATCGCGCCCGCGACGCCCTCCAACACGGCCCGGGCCGGGGGCATCCTCTTCCCGGTGGTGCGGAGCCTGGCCGCCAGCTTCGGCTCCGAGCCGGGGCCGACGGCCCGGCGCGCAGGTGCCTTCCTGATGCTCAGCGAGTATCAGGCCAACCTGGTCACCTCGGCCATGTTCCTGACGTCGGTCGCGCCGGCGCCCCTGGTGGCCGAGCTGGCGCGGCGCAACTTCGGGGTCGAGATCTCCTGGCTCGGCTGGGCGGCCGCCGCGGTGGTTCCGGGGCTTCTGGCGCTGGCCCTGGTCCCCTACCTGCTGTACCGCCTCTATCCGCCCGAGGTGGCGGCCTCGCCCGAGGCTCCCCGCCTGGCGGCACGGGAGCTGGAGGCCATGGGGCCCATGAGCCGGGGCGAGAAGGCCATGCTGGCCGTCTTCCTGCTCACCCTGGCGCTGTGGGCCACGTCCCAGTGGACCCGGCTTCACGAGACCGCCGTGGCCCTGGCCGGCGTGGCGCTGCTCATCGTCCTGGGGGTCGTGGGGTGGAAGGACGTCCTGGCGGAGACCGGCGGCTGGGACGCGCTGGTCTGGTTCGGCGGGCTGGTGTCGCTGGCCAACGGGCTGAGCAAGTGGGGGCTCATCAAGGGCCTGGCCGATGCGGTGCAGGGCGCCCTGGGCGGCGTGGGCAGCTGGGTCGTGGTGCTGCTGGCCGTGGTGCTGCTGTACCTCTATCTGCACTACTTCATCGCCAGCATGACGGCCCACGTCACCGCCTTCTTCGTGCCTATGGCGGCGGTGGCCATCGCGCTGGGGGCTCCGCCCTACCTGGTGGCCATCGCCCTGGGCGTCTTCTCCAGCCTCAACGCCTGCCTGACCCACTACGGCACCGGCCCCGCCCCCATCTACTTCGGCGCCGGGTACGTGGACCAGGCCACGTGGTGGAAGTACGGCTTTCTCCTCTCCCTGGTGCACGTGGTGGTCTGGCTGGGGGTTGGGGGCCTGTGGTGGAAGGTCCTGGGGCTCTGGTGAGGCGGATGCGTTCCCTCAGCGCTGCCACACCGAAGCCAGGATGAGGGCCACGGCGGCGGCCAGGGTTGCCATGCGGGCCGGCGAGAGCCGGCCCGCCCCCGCCAGCCCCACAAGCCCCAGCGCCGTCACCGAGGCCAGCACCACGGGACCCACCAGCCCCAGCACCCCGTTGATGCGCACCGCGTCGGCCACCCGACCGGAGCGCACCATGAGCACGGCGGCCGCGATCTCGATGCTGGCCGAGAGCAGCCGCAAGACGGCCATTCCGGAGACGACGCGCTCCTCCGACACCGGGCGGGGCCTCCCCTGCCTCCTCAAACTCCCATCGTGCATATGGCTATGCCGGGCGGCGAGAGGGCCATGCCGGCCCCCACCGGGCAGGCGGCCTCTTCGAACCATCTGCCGGGGCCCTGCCGGGCCTCCGAAGCTCCTGCCAGTCTCGTCGAAGGGGGTAGCACGGGGCGATGCGGCGAGGCCAGCGCGCCGGCGCAGGCGGCGTGGTGCTCTACAACGGGGGCGTGGTGATCCTGGCCCTGCTGGCCATCGTCATCGGACTGGTGGCCCTAGCGCTCCACCGCGAGGAGGCCCCTGCCGGCCAGCGAGTGGTCATCGTGCAGCCCGACCCGCGGCCCCCCGGCCTGAGCCGCATCCCCCCGGGGCAGCTCAAGAAGCGGGGCTACGTGCGGGTCGTGACCATGACGCCCTCGGTGGCCGCCGTCTACAAGGTGCGCTACCAGCAGGGCGTGCTGGTGACGGAGATCGTGGCCGGCGACGGCCCCGGCGTCACGCTGCTGCTGCAGCCCGGTGACATCATCGTGGCGGTGGAGGGGGAGCCCGTCACGACCCTGGTGCAGCTGCGCGCCCGGATCGAGCGGCACCGCTCGGACCAGTGGGTGAAGCTGACCGTGGTGCGCGCCGAGCGCATGGTGACCCTGCTGGTGCCGGTGGAGGTCTTCGCCTGGGAGGCCTGAGCGGCCGGCGAGCGCAGGGCCTCAGCGCACCACCACCTGGCGGTACACCTTCTTGCCCTTGCGCAGCAGCAGCCGGCCGCCGCGGAAATCCTCCAGGGTGACGGTGTAGGTGGGCTCCCCCACCCGCACCTCGTTGAGGTAGACCCCACCCTGCAGCACCAGGCGCCGCCCCTCGCTCCTGGAGGGGGCGAGCCCCGTCTCCACCAGGAGGTCCAGCAGCCCGATGCCCGCCTCGGCCTCCGAGCGGGCCACCTCGGTGGTGGGCGCCCCCTCCACCACCCGATCCCGGCCGCCCTCGGCCTCGAAGAGGGCCTCGGCGGCCTCCCTGGCCTGCCGGGCCGCCTGCTCGCCGTGCACCAGGCGGGTCACCTCGAAGGCCAGCGCCTTCTTGGCCTCGTTGATCGCGGCCCCCCGCAGCTCCGACAGCCGCCGCACCTCGTCCATGGGCAGCAGGGTGTAGACCGCCAGGAAGGAGGGGACGTCGGCGTCGTCGACGCTGCGCCAGAACTGGAAGAAGTCATAGGGGCTGGTGCGGGCCGGGTCCAGCCAGACCGCGCCGGCCTCGGTCTTGCCCATCTTGCGGCCGCTGGCCGTCACCGCCAGCGGGCACGTGAGGGCGTAGGCCTGCGTCCGCTCCAGCTTCCGGATGAGGTCGATGCCGGCCAGGATGTTGGACCACTGGTCGTCGCCGCCTACCTGAAGCCGGCACCCGTACCGCCGGTACAGCACCAGGTAGTCGTAGGCCTGCAGCAGCATATAGTTGAACTCCAGGAACGACAGTCCCCGCTCCATCCGGGTGCGGAAGGCCTCCGCCGTCAGCATCTGGTTGACGGAGAACTGCGAGCCCACCTCCCGCAGGAACTCCAGGTAGTTGAGCGGCAGCAGCCACTCCGCGTTGTCGGCCAT
>DATCKV010000200.1:0-5321 GCA_036564285.1 Limnochordales bacterium | reverse complement strand
CGTCAGCGCCGCGGCCAGGGGGTAGCCTGCCTGGGCGAAGAGCGCCGCCCGCACGTTGTCCAGCACCGAGAGCCCCCGGAAGAGGCGGATGTTCTGGAAGGTGCGGGCGATGCCCAGCCGGGCGATCTGGTTGGGCCTCAGCCCCACCAGGGACCGCCCCTGGAAGCGGATCCGGCCCCGGGTGGGGCGGTAGACGCCGGTGATGAGGTTGAAGACGGTGGTCTTGCCTGCGCCGTTGGGCCCGATGAGGCCCACCATCTCCCCTTCCTGCAGGCTCAGGGAGAACCCCTCCAGCGCCCGCAGCCCCCCGAACTGGATGGCCAGATCCTCGATCTCCAGCAGCGCCACGGCCGTCAACTCCCCGTGCCCTCGGGCGAACCGGCACCTTCGGAGCGGGCCCGAGCCGCCGCCCGCCGCAGGGCCCGCTCCCAGGCCGGCACGAAGAGGGCGGCCTCCCGGTAGCCCAGCAGCCCCCGGGGGCGCCCGATCATGAGCACCACCAGCAGCAGCGGCGCCAGCACCCAGCGCCACAGCCCCAGGAACCGCAGGGCCTCCAGCAGGACGGTGTATACCGCGGCCCCCACCAGGCTGCCTGCCAGGCTGGCCACCCCGCCCAGGTAGACCATCACCAGGATCTCCGTGGATTTGACGATGTCGAAGCTTCGGGGGTTGATGAACTGGAGGAGGTGGGCGTACAGCCCCCCGGCCACCCCCGCGAAGAAGGCCGACAGGAGGAAGGCCTGCAGCTTCACCTGCCGGGTGTCGATGCCGATGAGCTCGGCCGCCAGCTCGTCCTCCCGGATGGCCGCCACGCCTCGCCCGAAGCGGGAGTGCAGGAAGTGGCGCAGCACCGCCAGGGTGACGACCACCCAGACGAAGACCCAAGCGGGCGTGGTGAGCCGCCCGATGCCGGGCAGGCCCCGGGGCCCCCCGACGGCTTCGATGTTCTCGATGGCGCTCTTGACGATCATGTTGAGGGCCAGGGTGACGATGGCCAGGTAGTCGCCCCGGGTCCGGAACGAGGGCACCGCCACCACCAGCCCCACCAGGGCCGCGGCCGCGCCGCCGGCCAGCAGGGCCGCGGGGAAGAGGGCCCCCCACAGGGGCCGGGGCACCAGCCACAGCGTCACCACCGCGGAGACGTAGGCCCCCACCGCCATGAAGCCCGCGTGGCCCACGGAGAACTCGCCCATGTAGCCGTTGACCAGGTTGAGGCTGGCCGCCAGGATGGCGTTGATGCCCACGTACATCAGCACCTGCACGTGGTAGGGGTTGACGGGCAGCCTCGGCAGCACGGCCCAGAAGAAGAGCAGCCCCGCGCCCGCGCCTGCCCAGGCCAGCAGGGTGCGGCCCGGCGCAGCCGCCCGGGGCGGCGCCCCCGCGCCGGGGGCCTCCACCCGGCTCTCCTTCACACCTTCTGTGCCCATACCCGTCCCAGCATCCCCGTCGGTCGGAACACCAGCAGCGCCAGCAGCAGGGAGAACGCGACGAAGTCGCGGTAGGTGGAGGGGAGGAAGGCCGCGACGAACACCTCCGTGGCCGCCAGCACGTAGCCGCCCACCATGGCGCCCCGCACGCTGCCGATGCCCCCCACCACCGCCGCCACGAAGGCCTTCCAGCCCACCAGGATGCCCATGTAGGGGTCGATGATGGGGTACGCGAGGCCCACCAGGATGCCGCCGGCCGCAGCCAGGGCCGAGCCGATGGCGAACGTCAGGGAGACGATGCGGTTGACCGGTACCCCCATCAGGGGCAGGTGCCGGATGTCCCACGAGATGGCCCGCATGGCCATCCCCGTCATGGTGCGGTTGACGAAGAGATCCAGCACCAGCATCAGCAGCAGCGCCACGCCGAAGATGACGGCCTGGCTGGAGGAGAAGCCGATGCCCCCGGGCAGCGGGTAGAAGCGCACGGGAATCATGCGGGGGATCTGGCGGGGCTGGGCTCCCACCGTGGCCAGCACGAAGTGCTCCAGGAAGAGCCCCACCCCCAGGGCCGTGATGACGGCCGAGACCCTGGGCGCGTCCCGCAGAGGCCGGTAGGCGACCCGCTCGATGGTGACCCCCAGGGCCGCGGTGCCCACCATGCTGAACAAGAGGGTCGCCACGAACGGCCACCGCATCACCGCCGCGGCGAAGAAGCCCAGGAAGGCCCCCACCATGAAGACGTCGCCGTGGGCGAAGTTGATGAGCCGGAGCACCCCGTAGACCATGGAGTACCCCAGCGCGATCAGCGCGTAGACCGAGCCGAGCTGAAGCGCATTGATGGCCTGCTGCAGCAGGTAGGCGATCAAGGCTGCACGCTCCGCTCACCCGCACGGCAGACGGCGCGGCCGGGAGCGGGGGCGCAGCCCCCTCCGGCGCCCCCGCTCCCGGCCTGCCCGCCTCACGGGTTGGCCGTGGTGAAATACTTGAACTGGCCGTCCTTTATCTGGATGACCACGGCGCTCTTGATGGGATCCCCCGTCCCCTTGAACTGCATGGTGCCGGTGACGCCCTCGTAGCGCTGGATGGAGGCCAGCGCGTTGCGCACCGCCTCCCGGTCCACCCGGCCGGCCTGCTGCAGCGCCAGGAAGAGGAGCTGGAAGGAGTCGTACGTCAGGGCCGCCACGTCATCGGGCGCGCTGCCGTAGCGCTGCCGGTAGGCGTCGATGAAGCGCCGGGCCACGGGCGTGGCGATGTCGGGCGCGTAGTGGGTGGTGAACATGAGCCCCTCCATGTCGGCCCCGCCCAGGGTCAGCAGGTCGCTGAAGCCCCAGCTGTCCGAGCCGATGATGGGCACGTTGAGGCCGATCATGTGGGCCTGCTGCACCTGCAGGGGCACCTCGCTGTAGTAGTTGGGCAGGAAGAGGATGTCGGGGCGGGCGGCGCGGATCTTGGTCAGCTGCGACAGGAAGTCCTTGTCGCCGGTGGTGTAGGTCTCGAAGGCCACCACCTGCCCGCCCAGCTCGGTGAAGGCCTGGCGGAAGACCTCCGCGATGCCCTTGTTGTACTCGCTGGCCACGTCGAAGAGCACCGCCGCCCGCTGCGCGTTGAAGTGCTGGCGGGCGAACGAGGCCACGACCCTCCCCTGAAAGTCGTCGGTGAAGGCCGCCCGGAAGACGTAGCGCTTGCCCCTGGTGGTGCTGGGATTGGTGGACCAGGGCGAGATCATGGGCGCCCTGGCCGATTCCGCGATGTCCGCGGCCGGCACCGCGTTGCGGCTCGCGTTGGGGCCGATCATGGCGATGACGTTGTCCTGGTAGTACAGCTTCTGCGCGGCCGCCACGGCGGACTGGGCCTTGTCTTCGTTGTCCTCCACCTGGAGGCGGACGGTGTACCGCTGCCCGCCCACCTGCAGCCCGCCGGCCTGGTTGACCTCGTCCACGGCCATGCGGGCGCCGTTGAGGCTGGACTGGCCCACCACGGGGATGGAGCCGGTCAGCTCCACGTTGAGACCCACCACGATCTCGGCAGCCAGGGCGGGGGCGGCTGCCAGGAGCGCGGCCAGCACCCCCATCGCTGCCAGGGCCGGACTGCGGCGCATGAGCCGATGCACCCCTCCCTGTCGAGGAATGGAAAGGCCGGGGACGGCGGGCGCCCGATGGCCGTCCGGTAATCGGTAACGAGATTCGCTGGCGCTGACCGGCTTCCTCCCGCCGGCCGTCAGGGCAGCGAGGCCAGGGCCTGGACCAGGCGCGGCCTGGCCCGGGCCAGCAGGGCGTCGACGTCGACGTCGTCCCCGGGCTGCAGCAGTGGCGCCACGACGTACTGCCACCAGGCCGCGTCGAATTCCAGGAAGGCCGGGTGGGAAGGCAGGGCCCGCAGGGATGCCGTGGCCGCGGGTGCGGCGGCCAGGGCCTCGGGCCTGCCCGCCAGGGAGGGCTGCCAGCCCATGGCCTCCAGGGCCTGCGCGAGGTAGGCCAGGGCCTGGAGGGCCAGGGGCGAGGCGGGCCGCGGGGCGGCGGCTCCCTCCACCGAGAAGTAGGTCGAGGCCCCGGCAGGGCCTGCCGGCACCGGGCGCACCGTCACCCGGCGGGACGGGCCCGGCGGTGCCGGCATCGCCTCCCCGGGGCGGAAGGGGGAGGGCGAGCCCGGCAGCTCCAGGGGGTCCGACAGAAGGCCCACGGCCAGCGCGGTCTCGCCCCTGCGAAAGGGCAGGTCCGCGGGCTCGCTCCAGCTGGCGGGGGCGGGCGGGCTCAGCCCTTCGGCCACGAAGCGCCGGTAGTAGCGGGCGGCCCGGGCCACCGGCGCCGGGTCGCTCCAGGGGTGGCCGGCGGGCTCCAGCAGCGCGCCGCCGGCCTGCCAGACGAACATGACCAGGGGCGGCCAGCCGTTGAAGACGGTGGCCCAGCGCACGACCCCGGCCGAGGCCACCCGGCGGGCGGCATCCAGGAAGCCCTCCCAGCCATCCAGGGCGTCGGCGGAGAGGCCGGCAGCCGCCAGCGCCCCCGCGTCCGCGTACAGCACCGCGGGGTCGGCCACCCCCGGTACGGCGTACAGCCCTCCCTCCCAGGTGAAGGGGACCAGCGCTGCCGCCGGGGGCCGGAGCCCCTGCAGGGCCCCGCTCACCTCGGCCAGCCAGCCCCGGGCCGCCAGCCGCGCCGCCAGAGGGGGGTCGACGGCCGCCAGGTCCGGGCCGTGACCCTCGGCCAGGGCCAGGGTCAGCCGGGCGCCGTAATCGGCCCAGATGGGCTCCACGGCGATGAAGAGGTCCGGGTGCGCCGCGGCCGCCCGCCGGGCCGCCTCCCGCCAGGCGGCCAGGTAGCCGCCCCGGGCGGGCACCCAGAAGGTGACGCTCCGGCCGGCCGAATCCCGGGCCGGCGCCGCGACCGCCGGGGCCGCCATCGCCCAGGCGGCCAGCAGAGCCACCCAGGCGGAGGCTCGGCACCGGCAGGCCGTCGGCCGCGGGCACACGACCACGAGCGGACCCCCCTCCCCTCCCATGTTAGCGACCCCGACGCGGGCCGCTCCTTGACCCGACCCCCGGCCGGCGCCCATACTCTAAGGCGGATGAGCCGGCGCGCCGCCGCGGCGTGCCGGTATCCGCCCGCAATCCCCCAGGAGGCGAGGCGCCTCGATGGAGACGTCGTCGGAGATCCTCAAGCGCATCAACGAGCTGGCCGCCCAGCGGCTGGCGCTCTGGTCCAAGGGGCATCTCACGGACCAGGACCGGGAGCGCATCAGCCAGATCACCATGGAGCTGGACCGCCTCTGGGAGAAGCGGCGGGAGGAACGGGCGGCCATGGCCCACGGGATGCCGCTGCGCCGCATCCTGGCGGGCGACCTGAGGCGCAGCGGCTAGGAGCCGCCCTCCGTTGCGGCGCCTCTTCCACCGTCTCC
>DATCKV010000199.1:0-2155 GCA_036564285.1 Limnochordales bacterium | reverse complement strand
CGGGCGGCCTACGGGGACGCCCGGATCTTCGTCAACGGGCTGCGCCAGGTGGTGCGGCAGGCCCGGCAGGCCGGCCTGGAGGCGGCTCTGGAGGAGCAGGAGGACGAGCAGGGCTGGACCTTCGTGGTGAAGCTGGGCAAGGCGCCGGCCCGGGCGCGGCGCGGAAGGGGCTGAGCGGAGAGATTGGCTCGGATCCTGGCGATCGTCAACCAGAAGGGCGGGGTGGGCAAGAGCACCACCGCGGTCAACCTGGCGGCCTACCTGGCGGTGGCGGGCAACCGGGTGCTCCTGGTGGACGTAGATCCCCAGGGCAACGCCACCACGGGGGTCGGCGTCGACAAGCGGCGGCTGGACGGCTGCGTCTACCACGTCTTAATGGGGGAGCGGTCCATCGAATCCGTCATCCGTCCCACCGAGGTCTCGGGTCTGGAGGTGGCGCCGGCCACCATCGACCTGGCGGGCGCGGAGATCGAGCTGGTGAGCGCCCTGTCCCGGGAGTTCCGGCTGAAGCGGGGGCTCGAGCCGGTCGAGGACCGCTACGACTACATCCTCGTCGATTCGCCGCCGTCGCTGGGGCTGCTGACCCTCAACGGGATGGCCGCCGCCCACAAGGTGCTGGTGCCGATCCAGTGCGAGTTCTACGCGCTGGAGGGGTTGAGCCAGCTGATGCGCACCATCGAGATGGTGCGGGAACACCTCAACCCAGGCCTGGGGGTGGCGGGCGTCGTCCTGACCATGTACGACCCCCGCACCAACCTCTCCCAGCAGGTCGTGGAGGACGTGCGCTCCTTCTTCGCGGGGCGGGTCCGGGTCTTCGAGACCCTCATCCCGCGCAACGTGCGGCTGACGGAGGCGCCCAGCCACGGGAAGCCCATCGTCCTGTACGACCCCCAGTGCCGGGGAGCCGAGGCCTACCGGTCCCTGGCCGAGGAGGTGATGCGCTATGAGCCGTCAGGCGCTCGGGCGAGGGCTTAGGGCTCTCATCCCGGAGAGCTCCCTGGGTGTGGGGGAGGGGCTGCGGGAGGTGCCCGTGGCGGAGGTGGCCCCCAACCCGTTCCAGCCCCGCCGGCAGTTCGCCGACGACAACCTCCAGGAGCTGGCGGAGTCCATCCGGGCGCACGGGGTGCTGGAGCCGGTGGTGGTGCGCCCGGTGGAGGGCCGGGAGCCGGTGCGATACGAGCTGGTGGTGGGCGAGCGGCGCTGGCGGGCGGCGCAGCTGGCCGGGCTGACCACGCTGCCGGCCGTGGTGCGCAGCGTGGGGGACCGGGAGATGCTGCAGATGGCCCTGGTGGAGAACCTGCAGCGGGAGGACCTCAACCCGGTCGAAGAGGCCGAGGCGTACCGGCGCCTGGTGGAGGAGTTCGGCTTGAGCCAGGAGGAGGTGGCCCGGGCTGTCGGGCGCAAGCGGCCTACGGTGGCCAACGCCATGCGTCTGCTGGAGCTGGAGCCGGAGATCCTGGAGGCGCTGCGCTCGGGGCGACTCAGCGCGGGCCACGGCAAAGCCCTGCTCGGCCTGCCCCCAGGGCCGAGCCGGGTGCAACTGGCACGGCGGGTGATGGAGCGCCCGCTGTCGGTGCGGGAGACGGAAGAGCTGGTTCGACGGCTGGCCCAGGGCCCGCCCGACGGGAGCCAGGCCAGAGCGGGCCCTGGAGACGGGGCCAGGGGCTCCGGCGGTGCAGGCGAGCCCCGCCGGTGGGCCGAGGTGGAGGCGGCGCTGGAGCGGGCACTGGGGACGCGAGTGGTGATCCGGGAGGGGCGGCGCAAGGGACGCATCGAGATTGAGTTCTACGGCGAGGAGGACCTGGTGCGTCTGGTGGAACTGCTGGGCCAGGTCGAGTACGGGGCGAGCGGCGGGAGCCGGTGAGCGCCCCGGGATAGGCGGGCGTTCCACGTGGAACACGGCTCCGATCCGCCGACGTTGCCTGGGGCCGCGCCGCCGGCGGCTTCGAGCGGGCTGGCAGGAGCCGGCAGCGGTGCCGTCGAATCTCTCGCCACGGGGTGGGGAGCGATAACGGAGGTAGCCCGCCTGGATGGCGAAACGACGGCGCGATCCGTACATCACCATCGCCATCGTGCCCCACGACGGCGAAGCGGTCCGGTCTCTCCGCCTGCGCCGCCGGACCCTTGAGCTTCTTCGCGCCGCGGTCGGCCTCAT
>DATCKV010000198.1:0-2543 GCA_036564285.1 Limnochordales bacterium | reverse complement strand
TACCGGCGCCTGCTGCCGGGCTCTGCCCTGGGGGGCGCCCTGCTGCTGGCCCTGGCGGACCTGGGGGCCCGGGTGGCGGTGCGTCCGGCCGAACTGCCGGTGGGCGTGGTCACCACCCTGCTGGGAGGCCCCTTCTTCCTCTACCTGCTCAGGCGGGGCCGGGGCCATGCTGAGCCTTGAGGGCGTCACCCACCGCTACGGGGCGCCGCCCGAGGTGCTGCGCGGCGTCGACCTGCGCCTGGGCCCGGGCCTGACCGCGCTCATCGGCCCCAACGGCAGCGGCAAGAGCACCCTCCTGCGCATCGCCGCCGGCCTTCTGAGGCCGTGGCGCGGGGCCGTGCGCCTCGACGGGCGCCCGCTGGCCCGGATGCCGGCCCGGGAGCGAGCCCGGCGCATCGCCTACGTCCCACAGCAGGTGCTGCTGCCGGACGGCATGGACGTGATGCAGGTGGTCATGCTGGGGCGGCTGCCCCACCTGGGCTGGCTGGGCCCCGAGACGGCCCGGGACCGGGAGGCGGCCTGGAAGGCCATGGAGGCCACCGGGGTGGCCGCGCTGGCCCGCCGCCCGGTGGAGACCCTATCGGGGGGAGAGCGCCAGCGGGTGGCCCTGGCGAGGGCGCTGGCCACCGGGGCCCGCTACCTGCTGCTGGACGAGCCCACCAGCCACCTGGACCTCCACCACCAGTCCGCGCTGGTGGGCACCCTGCGCCGGCTGGTGAGCGACCAGGGCATGGCCGTGCTGATGGTGGTGCACGACCCCAACCTGGCGGCCCTGGCGGACCGGGTGGTGATGCTGGCCGGCGGGCGGGTGGTGGCCGACGGACCTCCCGACGGCGCCCTGGAGCCGGCCGTGCTGCGGACCGCATACGGGCCGGGCTTCGACGTGCTCCAGGCACCCGACGGCCGCCGCGCCGTGGTGCCCTCGGCCGGGCCCTCGGGCCCGGCCCGGCGCAGGAACGAAGCGGGCGAGCCGGGAAGTCTCCCCTAGGGGCTCGGCGCCTCGGGAAAGGGGAGTGTGGGCCAGAAATGGGTCTCGTTACCTTGCGTCAATGCCTCCAGGAGGCCGAGAAGGCCAACTACGGCGTCGGCGCGTTCAACGTCAACAACATGGAGCAGGTCCAGGGCATCATGATGGCGGCCCGCCAGGCACGCTCGCCCGTCATCCTCCAGGCCAGCCGGGGCGCGCTCAAGTACACCAACCTCATCTACCTCAAACACCTGCTCCAGGCAGCCCTGGAGGAGAACCCGGACATCCCCGTGGTCATCCACCTGGACCACGGCGACAGCCTGGAGACGGTGAAGACGGCCATCTCCCTGGGCTTCAGCTCCGTCATGATCGACGGCTCCCACCTGGAGTTCGAAGAGAACGTGGCGCTGACCCGGGCGGTGGTGGAGTACGCGCACGACCACGGGGTCTCGGTGGAGGCCGAGCTGGGCACCCTGGGCGGCATCGAGGAGGACGTCGCGGGCAAGGTGAAGCTGACCGATCCGGCCCAGGCCGAGGTCTTCGTGGAGCGCACCGGCTGCGACGCCCTGGCCGTGGCCATCGGCACCTCCCACGGCGCGTACAAGTTCAAGGGGGAGCCCCGGCTGGCCCTGGACCTGATCCCGGAGATCTACCGGCGGGTGCGCATCCCCCTGGTGATGCACGGCTCCTCCTCGGTGCCGGCCGAGCTGGTGGAGGAGGTCAACCGCTACGGCGGCGCCCTGCAGGGCAGCAAGGGGGTGCCGGTGGAGAGCATCCAGCGGGCCATCCGGCTGGGCGTGCGCAAGATCAACGTCGACACCGACATCCGCCTGGCCGTGACGGCCACCATCCGGCGCTTCTTCGCCGAGCAGCCGGCCAAGTTCGACCCGCGCGAGTACCTGGGGCCGGCCAGGGAGGCCATCGCCCAGGTGGTGCGCTCCCGCATGGAGGCCTTCGGCAGCGCGGGCCACGCCGGCGACTACCAGCCCATCTCCCTGGCCGAGATGAGGGAGTACTACCGCACGGCGGGCCGCTGAACGCGGCGCACCCGCTGCTGCGGGCCTGACCGACGGGCACCCGAGGCGCAGGAGGGGGACGATGGGGGAGGGGCGCTTCCCGGAGGGCTTCCTGTGGGGGGCGGCCACGGCCGCCTATCAGGTGGAGGGGGCGGTGGCGGAGGACGGCCGCGGCGAGTCCATCTGGGACCGCTTCAGCCACACGCCGGGCAAGACCTACCAGGGCCACACCGGCGACGTGGCCTGCGACCACTACCACCGCTACCGGGCCGACGTGGAGGAGATGGCCAGGCTGGGGCTGCGGGCCTACCGCTTCTCCATCGCGTGGCCGCGCATCTTCCCCGAGGGGCGGGGCCAGCCCAACCTGCGGGGGCTCGACTTCTACCGGCGCCTGGTGGAAGCCCTGCGGGAGCGGGAGATCACGCCGGTGGTCACCCTGTACCACTGGGACCTGCCGCAGGCGCTGCAGGAGCGGGGCGGGTGGACCAGCCGCGACACCGCCTACCGCTTCGCCGACTACGCGGCCTTCCTCTTCGACCGCCTGGACGAGGCCGTGCCGT
>DATCKV010000197.1:0-4643 GCA_036564285.1 Limnochordales bacterium | reverse complement strand
CCCAGCGCCTCCACCTCCGCCACCACCTGGTGGCCCGGCACCACCGGCAGCCGGGGCGCGGCCAGCTCGCCTTCGGCGATGTGCAGATCCGTGCGGCAGATGCCGCAGGCTCGCACCCGCAGCCGCACCTCCCCCGGCCCCGGCTCCGGCACCGGACGCTCCTCCAGCGTCAGCGGGCCTTCGAAGGCGTCGCCGTGGCGCCGCAGCACCCACGCCCGCATGGGATTCAGCTCCTCTCGCCGGGCGACCGGCCCGGGTCGGCAGGGAGCAGGCCGGCGCGCTCGAATAGGCCTTCTAACGAATCGCTCAGTCTCATCGTAGCGCCTTCGGGGCAGGGTGAGGGAAGGGTCGTCCCGATTCCCGACCGGCGGTGATGCCTCCGCCGTCCCCGGCGGAGGACGAGCCCGTCAGCCTCAGCGGTGGAACCGGTGCGAATCCGGTGCCGACGGTAAAGTCCGAGTGGGAGAAGGCGCGGCAGGTCCGGGCAGCGCCGGCGGCGCGAGCCGGCGGTGTGCTGCCTCTACCGCCAGGCGGGCGAGCGGCACGGGCCGCGGTGGCCCGCCGGGGGTCCGCCGCTCTTGCCACGACCCACCTCCCGCTTCCCTGTCTCCCCCGGGCGCCGAGAGGAGAGGACTCGAGGTGGAGAGCCGTCTGGTGGAGCAGGAGTCCGCGACCCGCACCGGCACCTGGACCGTCAAGGCAGGCCTGGCCCGGCTGCTGAAGGGGGGTGTCATCATGGACGTGACCACCCCCGAGCAGGCCCGCATCGCCGAGGAGGCCGGCGCCGTGGCGGTCATGGCGCTGGAGCGGGTGCCTGCCGACATCCGGGCGGCGGGGGGTGTGGCGCGCATGGCCGACCCCGACGTCGTCGAGGCCATCAAGCGCGCCGTCACCATCCCCGTCATGGCCAAGGTGCGCATCGGCCACTTCGTGGAGGCCCAGATCCTGGAGGCCCTGGAGGTGGACTTCATCGACGAGAGTGAGGTGCTGACCCCGGCCGACGAGGAGCACCACATCGACAAGCACGCCTTCAAGGTGCCCTTCGTCTGCGGCGCCCGGGACCTGGGCGAGGCGCTGCGCCGCATCGGCGAGGGGGCGGCCATGATCCGCACCAAGGGCGAGGCCGGCACGGGCGACGTGGTGGAGGCCGTTCGGCACCTGCGCCGGGTCAACCGGCAGATCCGGGAGCTGGCCGCCCTGGGGCCTGAGGAGCTGATGGCCAGGGCCAAGGAGATGGGAGCGCCCTACGAGCTGGTGCGGCAGGTGGCCAGGGAGGGGCGGCTGCCGGTGGTCAACTTCGCTGCGGGCGGCATCGCCACGCCTGCCGACGCCGCCCTCATGATGCAGCTGGGCGCTGACGGCGTCTTCGTCGGCTCCGGCATCTTCAAGTCGGCCAATCCCGCCGCCCGGGCCCGCGCCATCGTGCAGGCGGTGGCCCACTACGACGACCCCCGGGTGCTGGCCGAGGTCTCCCGGGGCCTGGGCGAGGCCATGCCGGGCCGCTCGGCGGCCCAGCTGGCGGCGGCCGAGCGGCTGCAGGAACGGGGGTGGTAGGCCGTGGGTCTTCGCCGCTTCGGGGTGCTGGCTTTCCAGGGCTCGGTGCAGGAGCACCAGGAGGCCCTGCGGCGGCTGGAGGTGGAGGTGCGGCCGGTGCGCCGGCCCGAAGACCTGGAGGGGCTCGAGGGGCTGGTGCTGCCGGGAGGGGAGAGCACCACCATGCGCCGCCTCCTGGCCGGTGGGCTGGGCGACGCCATCCGCCAGGCCCACGCCAGGGGCATGGCCCTCTTCGGCACCTGCGCCGGCCTGATCCTGCTGGCCAGCCGCATCGTGGAGCAGGCCGAGCCAGGGGTGGTGCCCGGCGGCGGGGCGGAGCCAGGGCCCGGCCTGGGCGTGCTGGACGTGACGGTGGCACGCAACGGGTACGGGCGGCAGCCCGCCAGCTTCGAGGCACCCCTCGCCCTGCACCCGCCCCTGGACGGCGGGCCCTTCCCGGGCGTCTTCATCCGGGCGCCGCGCATCGTGGCGGTGGGGCCGCAGGTGCGGGTGCTGGCCACCCTGGAGGGGCAGCCCGTGGCCGTGCAGGCCGGTCGGGTCATGGGCTGCGCCTTCCACCCCGAGCTGACGGGCGACCTGCGGCTGCACCGCTACTTCGTCGACGTCGTCGCCAGGTCGGGAGGGCCCGGGGCGGGCTGAAGGGCCGGCGGGCGGGGCCTGCTCCCCTTCCGCGCCAGGATGGCGCGCCGGCGGCAGCGAACGGAAACGCGCGGACGGGTGCGGGTAGGGGGGCGGGCCCATGCCGACCTGGCGCAAGGTCGTCTACAGCCTCGGCTCGCTGGGCGCCGCGCTGCCGGGCCAGGTGATCACCACCTACATCCTCTTCTTTTACGTGGACGTGCTGCGGGCCCCGGCGGCGCGCATCGGCGAGATGATGGCCGCCTGGAGCCTGTGGAACGCCATCAACGACCCCCTGCTGGGATACCTCTCCGACCGCACCCGCACCCGGTGGGGCCGACGCATTCCCTACATCGCCGCCGGGTGGCTGCCGCTGGGGGTGAGCTTCTACCTGCTCTGGGCGCCGCCCGCGGCCGTGCGGGCCCAGGTGGCCTCGGCCCTGCCGTGGTACTTCCTGCTGACCATCTGCGCCTACGACTTCTTCTACACCATGGCCGTGCTCAACTGGACGGCCCTCTTCCCCGAGATGTTCCCGGGGCTGGAGGAACGCGCCTCCGTCTCGGCCATGCGCCAGGCCTGGACCCTGGTGGGGCTCGCCCTGGGGATGGCCCTGGGCTCCACGGTGGCCGAGCTGGTGGGATGGGCAGGCATGGGCCTCCTCTTCGGGGTGGTGACCGCGCTCGCACTGCTGGCGTCGGTAGCGGGAGCCAGGGAGCAGCCGCGCTTCGGGGAGGCCCAGGCCCTGAGCCTGCTGCCCGCCCTCCGCCACACCCTGGGCAACTTCTCGTTCATCACCTTCGCGCTGGTCAGCTTCTCGGTGCAGCTGGCCCTGGCCGTCATCCAGGCGGCCGTTCCCTTCTATACCAAGTACGTCCTGGGCCTCTCGCCGGTGGGCAACACTCTGGTGCTGGGCTCCACCTTCGCGGCGATGGCCGTGACCCTGCCCCTGTGGGTGCGCCGCACCGGCCGGGTGGGGCCCCGCCGGGCCATGATCGAGGGCGTGGCGCTCTTCCTGGTCTCCCTGGCCGGCTTCTGGTGGGCCCGGGACCTGCTCGGGGCCGTCGCGGCGGGCGCGGCGGTGGGGCTGGGCGTCTCGGCGGTGCTGCTCCTGCTGGACGTGCTCATCGCCGACGTCATCGACGAAGACCACCTCAAGACGGGGCGGCGCCGGGAGGGGATGTACTTCGGCATGCACGCGCTCATCCTGCGCCTCAACGGCGTCGCCCAGGCGGCCATCCTGGCCCTGGTGCTGACCCGCTCGGGCTACGACCCCTCCCTGGCGGTCCAGCCCGCCTCGGCCCTGCTGGGGCTGCGGCTGCTGGTGACGGGGGTGCCGGCCGCCATCCTGCTCTTCACGCTGCTCTGCCTGTGGCTGTACCCGCTGCACGGCGCCCGGCTGACCCGGATCCGGGAGGGCGTGCGCCAGCTGCGTCTGGAAGGCGGCGCCTCCCGGACGGCGGCCTGAGGTGGCACCACCCGTGCGGCAGGCCGTCGCCGGGGTGGAGCGTGCGCGCCGGCGGCGGGCGCGGCGCCTGGCATGGGGCGGGGCGATGGCCGCGGCCGCGCTGGCCCTGGTCGCGCTCCGCGCCCCCCTGCTGGCCGCGGTGGGGCGGCTGCTGGTGGTCGCCGAACCGCCCGAGCCCGCTGACGCCATCGTGGTGCTGGGGGGCGACTGGCGCGGGCGCATCGACCGGGGCATCGCGCTCTACCGGGAGGGGTACGCGCCCGTCCTGCTGGTGACGGGCGGCATGGCCATCGCTCCGGGCCGGGTGCAGGCCGACTACCTGGCGGAGGCGGCGCGGCAGGCGGGGGTGCCGCAGGAGGCCATCCTCACCGAGCGCCGGGCCAGCAGCACCTGGGAGGATGCCGTGCTGACCCTGCCGCTGGCCCAGGAGCGGGGATGGCGCCGGGTGCTGCTGGTGACGTCGAACTGGCACTCCCGGCGGGCCACCATGGTCTTCCGGCGGGTCTGGGGTCGGGCCGGCATCGAGGTGCGCAGCGTGCCCAGCGAGGAGTGGCGGTTCGACCTGGCCCGGTGGTGGCAGGATCCCGACGGCGGCGAGACGGTGCTCATCGAGTGGCTGCGCCTGGCCTGGTACTGGCTGCGGGCCCGCCCCTGAGGCCCGAGCCGGGGGCCTGCCCGTTCCGGGCCCGCAGGGCGCCCGTCAGGCAGGCCACAGCCGCACGACCAGCGCCATGAAGAGCAGGGCGTTGCCGATCTCCACCAGCCCCACCACCAGGGGCCTCAGACGCCGCCTGGGTATGAGCCAGGTGCGCAGCGCGCTGGGCAGGTAGGCCCACCCCAGCTGGGGGACCCCGACCAGGGCGGGTGCCCCCAGCAGCGCCAGGTGCACCAGGTCCGAGAGCCGCCGGAAGCCCGGGTCGCCCCGCTCCCGGAAGACGGTCTTGACGTGGAAGGCGGTGGCGAAGAAGAAGAGGAAGCACAGCAGCCACAGCGCCGCCGCCTCCCG